>MAXT01000110.1:10698-13872 GCA_001751225.1 Desulfuromonadales bacterium C00003107
CTGGCTCGACAATTTCACGAGCATCGGCAACCGGTCGATCTGTTGCTGGCCAGCGCAATGCTCGATCTGACCACTTTTCTGGCCTTAACCCGCAGCAAGAGCGCCGGTGTGCCCTCAGTACTTTATTTCCACGAAAACCAACTCACCTATCCTTGGTCGCCACGGGATAGCGACCCGCCCGCCCGGCGGGACGCTCACTACGGTTTCATCAATTACGCCAGCGCCCTGGCTGCCGATAGAGTGCTGTTTAATTCCCATTATCATCGTCAGGCCTTTCTTGAGGCGCTGCCCGGTTTTCTCGGTGTCTTTCCTGATCACCAAGAAACCTCGAGCATTGAAACTATTGCCGCCAAGAGCCAAGTGCTGCCGTTGGGACTGGATCTGCAACGCTTCGATACTTATCGCCCGCAAGCTGAGCTTGACCCCCATCGATTGCCGTTGCTGTTGTGGAACCACCGTTGGGAATACGACAAGAACCCGGAGGAGTTTTTTCGGGCTTTGTTTCTATTGCAGGACCAGGGCCTCGATTTTCAGGTGGCCATTCTGGGTGAGGGTTTTGCCGAACAGCCGGCTATTTTTACTGAGGCTCAGCGGCGGCTCGGTGAGCGAGTGGTGCAGTTCGGTTATGCTGCCGACTTTGCCTCTTATGCCGATTGGCTATGGCGGGCTGATATCCTGCCGGTTACAGCAATTCACGACTTTTTCGGCATTAGTGTGGTGCAGGCCATGCATTGTGATTGTCATCCGTTGCTTCCGAAGCGACTGGCGTATCCCGAACATGTGCCGTCGTCTCTGCATGAAGACTATTTTTATGATGATTTCGATGACTTGGTGGTACGTCTGGCCAACGCGATCGAACAAGTTTCCGTCCTGCGCTGCCGTAGCCTGAGACCCTTCGTGCAGGATTACGACTGGCGGCAGTTGAGCATCCATTACGATGATCTCTTTGCCGAGCTTCAGGATCTGCCCTTAGGTGTTTGACTAGATAAAGAGGGAGCGATGCGAAAAACCATTATCGGTGTGATTGGCGCCGGCCAGGTTTCCGCCGCCGGCTATGAGGTGGCTCGCGAAGTCGGTCGCCATATCGGCGAGGGTGGAGCGGTCCTGGTTTGTGGTGGTTTGTCAGGGGTGATGGAGGCGGCGTGCCGGGGCTGTAGCGAAGTCGGTGGGGTGACCCTCGGGCTTTTACCCGGTGGCGATGGGGCAGCGGCTAATCCCTATGTCACATTGGCGGTGCCAACCAATATGGGACACGCCCGCAATGTGATCATTGCGCACACCGCTCAGGTGCTGATCGCTGTTGAAGGGGAATACGGAACCCTGTCGGAAATAGCAGTGGCCCTCAAACTTGGCAAGCCGGTGGTAGCCCTGGACAGCTGGCCGGGTATTGATGGTGTGATTGAGGCTGCTTCCGCGAAGGAGGCGGTAGCGATGGCTTTGCAACTGGCCACTGGGCAGGGGGAGGCTTAGCCATGTTCGAACAATCGACCTTGCAACGCTCTCGCGAGTTTTCCAGCCAATTTATCGAATGGCTGCGGGGTAAAGGAACGGTGCTCATCGTCACTCATGATCACCCCGATCCCGATTCCCTGGCTGCGGCCATGGCCCTGAAACACCTGATTTTGGTTAAGACCGGTCAAAAGGCAACCGTTGCCTATGGTGGAGTGGTCGGCCGCGGGGAAAACAAGGTCATGGTCGAAAAGCTGGAGATCGAACTGGTGCCGCTGGAAGGGCTCGATCTCCAGCAGTATGAGGTAGTCTGCATGGTCGATACGCAGCCCCAGGTGGGTAATAATTCGCTGCCGGCCGACTGTAGGGTCGATCTTGTGATCGATCACCATCCGCTGCGGGAATCCTGCCGGGACTGTTGCTGGGTCGATGTGCGCGATGACTATGGGGCCTCGGCGACCATCTTGCTCGAGTATTTATTGGCTCAAGAAATAAATATATGCACCAAACTGGCGACGATCCTCTTTTACGCCATTAAATCGGAAACTCAGGATCTTGGCCGGGAGTGGAGCCCTGCTGACCGTCTGGCCTACCTGCATTTGCTGCCGCTGAGTAACAACCGTATTCTGTTCGATATTACTCATCCTGAGGTGCCGCGGGAATATTTTGCGGCTTTCAGTCTAGCAATTTGTAATGCCCGAATCTTCAGCGATGTGCTTGTATTCAACCTCTATGAAATCGATAACCCCGATATCGTTGCTGAAATGGCTGATTTCCTGCTGCGGGTGGATCAGGTCAAAATAGTACTCGGCATGGGCCACTATCAGAACAGCGAGATCCTCTCTTTTCGCACTCTGCTGGCCGATATTCGCGCAGGGCAGGTGATGCAACAGGTAGTTGCCGGATTGGGCACCGCTGGCGGCCATGGTATGATCGCCGGTGGGCAGATTCGTGCTGTGGGCAAAGAGCGAGCTGCCCAGATTGACCTGGAAGAAACCCTGATTGAGCGTTTATTGCACTGTCTGAAACGTCCGGTAAGTCCCGGACAGCCCTTGGTAGTCCCTTGATTTGCCGCCCCTCCTTGCGTTGACACCCTAGCGGGGCTGGGGTATAAGAAGGCCCCTGTTTGAGAGGTAGTTATGATAAGAACTATATTTCTGCTGTTGATGTTGTTGCCGGCATTGAGCGTCGCCGAAGGAGCGGTCCAGCTGGCTCTCGAAGGTGGCTCTCCGGTTACCATCAATGAAGTCTATCACCGTGACGGGGTGGCGTATCTGGCGGTCGATGAGGTATTGTCGGTGCTCGGTTTGTCCGGATCCTGGGATTCAGTGAAACACGTCTATTCGATCAAGACGCCTCGGGGCAAGGCACAGATGTCTCCCGGCAGTCAGTTTCTACGTCTTGGCGGTCAGTTTCAACCTCTGACCAATTCCCCCAGTTTTATCGACGGTCGGCTGCGGGTTGACGAAAGTTTTGTGGTGGTTCATTTGCCGGCCCTGCTGAATCTCTCCGTTTACTATCGAAACCTTGATCCTTCTGTCGAACAGCTGCCGTCCCAAAGTTCTATCGATCATTTGTTTTCCTTTTTATTGCGCAAGCAGAAGCCCGCCGGCGTCAAAGGGTTGAGGGCAGTCGCTATCGATCCCGCTCATGGCGGCTCAGATCCCGGAAGTATGGGGCCGAACGGTTTGAAAGAGAAGGAAGTGGCCCTGGCCGTTGCTCAAG
>MAXT01000111.1 GCA_001751225.1 Desulfuromonadales bacterium C00003107
ATAGAAGACAGGAGGCACTCAAATAGGAGTGACAGGTGAAGGTGGAAGGTAGACTAGGTGTGCTGTTGAAAGTTTTTCTTGTACCCCTGGGCCTATGAAAAAAAAAGGACTTACAGCTGTATGCCGTAAGTCCTTGATTTTTTTGGTGGAGCTAAACGGGATCGAACCGTTGACCTCTTGAATGCCATTCAAGCGCTCTCCCAGCTGAGCTATAGCCCCGTGTTTGTGAGGTCCACTTTATAGCAAAGGGGGAGTCGGACTGTCAACGACTTTTTTTGTTCCTTTGATGAATGCTCCGCTGCAAATGAAGTCGGGGCATTCGTGGTGCTGCAGCTAAAGTCTCTATGCAGCCGGTTGGGCGGTGCGGAACAGGGTCAGCAGCATCTTGAATCGTTGGACGGCATCTAATTGGTGGGGTACGCCTCCCGGCATGAGAATCAGTTGGCCGGCTTGGACGGTAACCGATTTGCCGCCGATGGTGATTTCGGCCTGACCGTCGAGAACCTGCACATAGGCATTGAAGGGCGAGGTGTGTTCCGAGAGTCCCTGGCCCTGGTCAAAGCTGAAGACGGTCAGGGTGCCGACCTCGTCTTTTTGCAGAGTGCGACTGACTACGGCACCTTCCTGATAGTCGATCATGGTGGCCAGTTCGGTGGGGGTGGCGGCGGGCATGTTGGGCGCTTGTTTTTTAATAGTCATGGCAATCTCCGCAAAGAAGTTTGATAGCATCGCAAAAAATCCGCCTTCCGACGTTACGGCGTTTTTCAGGATCTCGACATACTAAGCTTTATGCCTTTACCCCTGAAAAAACACTAGGCCTTGTAGGACGAAATCTTTGATTAGCCATCCTATAAGTTTTTGTATGCATCAAGTTTAAGAACAAGGTTGAGGATAGAATGCCTCACGGCCTGCTTGACAGCGTTGACCTTGGTCAATAAACGGACTGTTTTTTGTTTTGCTGCTGCTTTAAATAAAAACGCCCCGCCGAAAAGGGCGGGGCGCCTGACAAACAGTCTCTTTTTGGAGGATGCGTTAAAGCTCCAGAAGTCTTTCAGCGTCGAGCAAGACTTTGACCGACTCGCCCATTTTGCCGATGCCGCGAATGTAGCGGGTCGATTGGCTCTGGGAGGAGAGGGGCGGCGCCTCCACCTGGGTGACCGGAATGTCGACCACTTCGTTGACCCGATCGACGACCAGGCCGATGTCCTGTTGGTTGACATTAACGACAATGACGCAGGTACGTTCGTCGTATTCGCGAGCGGATAGTCCGAAGCGGGCGCGGACATCCATCACCGGAATAACCTTGCCACGCAGGTTAATAACGCCCTTGATGAAATTGGCCATGTCGGGCACCTTGGTGATCTTCTGAATGCCGATAATTTCGGTGACATGGCAAATTTCGATGCCGTAATCTTCACCTGCCAGACGAAAGGTCAGATATTTATCTTTTTGGGTGTCTTCTGTAAAGTCAACTTGTTGAGAATCTTCACTCATGGTGTCTCCTGATGATGCGTATGGTGGGTGAAGGGGCTGCCGGACGATGAAGGGGGCAGCTGCTGTTGGTTGATCCTAAATGATCTGGTGTTGGACCAGTGCCTTTTCTTTCTTTATATCAGATGTCTTTCCGTGTGTGAAATATTAGCCTTTAGTTATCTTCTTTCGCTTCATGGGATGTCAAGGGTTTTCAATTGTTGAAGTATAGTGTTAAACAATGATAAGGCCTATGCTGAGGCCGATTGTGGTTATAGGAATCGCGCTGATGGTGGCTGGAAAATGACCGCTTGTTTCTGCTTGACAAGGTCAAATGGCTTGGGTTATAAAGTGATCCTCCCGCAAGGGGGGGATGGATTTTTCCTCGTAAACAAGGCGGTGTAGCTCAGTTGGTTAGAGCATGCGGCTCATATCCGCAGTGTCCGGAGTTCGAATCTCTGCACCGCCACCATTTTTATAAACAAAACCCCCTCCGGTTTACGGTGGGGGTTTTGTCGTTTGCACTTTTTGGAAATATTATTGGAAATAATTGAGAAATGAAGGCAATAACGGTTTTGCAGCAAGGACTGCATGATTTCTGGGCTCACCACCGCCTGCCAAAGGGGGTTGGAGTGCTGGTTGCCCTGTCCGGCGGCGGTGACTCGGTGGCCCTGTTGCATCTTTTGTTGCAGGCGGCCCCGCATTTTTCCCTACAGGTTAAAGCGGCTCATCTCGATCATGGAATCCGTGTCGAGAGCGGTCGGGATGCCGATTTCGTTCAGCAACTCTGTCACGAATGGCGGGTGCCCTTGACTGTTGAATGCGTCGATCTGCCGCAGTTGGCCCGGGAGCGGGGCCAGGGGCTGGAAGAGGCGGGCCATGAGCTGCGCCGGGAGTTTCTGCAGCGTACCGCTGCCGATTTGGACTGCCGCTTTATAGCCCTTGGCCATCATCGGGGTGATCAGGCGGAAACCTTGCTGATGCGCCTGGTGCGGGGTAGTGGCTTGACCGGTCTGGCCGCCATGCGGCCCCTTAATGGTTCCTGCATTCGCCCTTTGCTGGACTTCTCCCGAAAACAGGTCGAGGCTTATTTGGCCGCCATCGATCAGGCTTATGTGCAGGACTCCAGTAACGAGGATCTCTACTATACCCGCAATCGTCTTCGCCACCGTTTGTTGCCGGCGCTGACGGAGCTCAATCCGCGGCTGGAAGAGAACCTAGCGGCTTTGAGTCAGCGTATTGCCTTGGAGGAAGGGTTCTGGCAGCAGGAGGTGCAGCGAGCTCTCGTTGGGCTTCGAACCTCGGCTGACGGGGAGCTATGGCTCGACCGCTTGGCCCTGCTGGGGCTCCATCCCGCCTTGCGGGCACGGGTTCTGCGTCAGGCTCTACAGGAAGTGCGGGGCGATCTGCGCGGTATCGGTGCGGTGCACATTGATGCTCTGGAAGGGCTCCTGCAGGGGGATGCGCCCCAGGCCGAGGCGCATCTGCCGGCGGCTTGGGTCGGGCGACGTTATGAGCGGCTCTGGTTGCGTTCCGCCCCGCCGATGGTGGCGTCACCCTTCACAATTGAGGTGCGCGAGCCGGGCGAAGTACGATTGCCGGACGGGCGGCGGCTCCTGTTCACTCTGGAGGATTTACCGCAGGGGGAGAGTGCCACGGCGGTGGAATTTCCGGCGCAGGCGGTGCCCTTTCCCTTGACGGTACGTTCTTTCCGTCCCGGCGATCGTTTTCAGCCGCACGGGGCTCCCGGCAGTCGCAAGCTCAAAAAGTTTTTTATCGATGCCAGAATTGATAAGGAGACCCGCGCGAGTGTGCCCCTTGTCGAAGGGGCACAGATCCTGTGGCTGGCGGGTCTGGTTCGATGTCAGCAGTGGTCTTGCGCGGCGGGGGAGGGCTTGGTGCTGAGGGTGGTTCTTCAGTCTTTCTGAAGCCCGAGATGCCCCTTGTGCAATGGGCCTTGGTATGATAAATTTCGGTAATGTTTCAGCGGCCCTAGGCCATGCTGTACGGCTGTACGCAGTCGTCGTAATAACGATTTTTAGGGGGTATTGTGAACCAGCTTCATAAAAACCTGGCGCTCTGGTTAGTGATTCTGTTGGTTATGATCATGTTGTACAACATCATGGCCAACCGCCAGCAACAACAGCCAGCTTTGGCCTACAGTGATTTTCTGATCGCCGTTGAGGCGGGTGATGTCCGCAGTGTGACCCTGCAGGGGCAGAATATCGAGGGGGTCTATCAGGACGAACGCACCTTTATTTCCTTTGCTCCGAGCGATCCAGGACTGGTTCAGGAATTGCGCTCCAAGGGCATAGTCATCGAGGCCAAGGCCGAAGACGACGGTAGCTTCTGGATGACCATGCTGGTTTCCTGGGGGCCGATTCTGCTTCTGATCGGGGTGTGGATTTTCTTCATTCGCCAAATGCAATCCGGCGGCGGCAAGGCGATGAGCTTCGGCAAGAGCCGCGCCAAGCTCATGTCCGATACCGGCGCTCAGGTGACTTTCAAGGACGTGGCCGGTGTTGATGAAGCTAAGGACGAACTGGAAGAGATCGTCTCTTATCTTCGGGATCCCAAGAAGTTTTCGCGACTTGGTGGCCGGATTCCCAAGGGGGTGTTGCTGATCGGGCCTCCCGGTACCGGTAAGACCCTGCTGGCTCGAGCTATTGCCGGGGAAGCCGATGTGCCGTTCTTTACTATCTCCGGGTCCGATTTTGTTGAGATGTTTGTTGGCGTCGGTGCCAGTCGCGTAAGGGATCTGTTTGTGCAAGGCAAGAAAAATGCACCCTGCATCATCTTTATCGACGAGATCGATGCGGTTGGACGCCACCGTGGTGCTGGTCTAGGCGGCGGTCACGACGAGCGGGAACAGACCCTCAACCAGCTCCTGGTGGAGATGGACGGTTTTGAATCCAATGAAGGGGTTATCCTGATCTCGGCTACTAACCGTCCCGATGTCCTTGATCCGGCCCTGTTGCGTCCGGGTCGCTTCGACCGTCAGGTGGTGGTACCACGGCCGGATATCAAGGGCCGTTCCAAAATTCTCAAGGTCCATTCCCGCAAGGTGCCCCTGTCCGACGATGTCAATATGGATGTGGTGGCCAAGGGAACCCCCGGCTTTTCCGGTGCCGACCTGGCCAACCTGATTAATGAAGCCGCTCTGCTGGCGGCCCGGGCTAACAAGGATCAGGTCGAGATGGAAGATCTGGAATCGGCCAAGGACAAGGTAATGATGGGAGCGGAGCGCCGCTCAATGGTCATCACTGAAAAAGAAAAAAATGTTACCGCTTACCATGAAGCCGGCCATGCGGTAGTGGCCTTCTATCTGCCGGATGCCGATCCGGTGCATAAGGTGACCATTATACCCCGAGGTCGGGCTCTTGGCGTGACCATGTACCTGCCCGCTGAAGAGAAGTACAATGAGTCGCGCAGTGGTTTGGAAACGATTATCTGTACCATGCTTGGTGGCCGGGTGGCTGAAGAGGTGGTGTTTAACGAGATCACCAGCGGTGCCAGTAACGATATCGAACGGGTTACCAGTATCGCCCGTAAAATGGTCTGTGAATGGGGGATGAGCGACAAGGTTGGTCCTTTGGCCTATGGGGAAAAAGAGGGTGAGGTTTTCCTGGGGCGCGATCTGGGCCATATGAAAAATTACAGTGAATCGATGGCCGTGGAGATCGATGGAGAGATTCGTCGCATCGTTCAGGAAGCTTACGAACGGACCCGGCTGATTCTGACTGAGCATAAAGATGGAGTGACCCGCGTGGCGGAAGCCCTGCTTGAGAAGGAAACCCTGGACGCGGCAGAAGTCCGCTATCTGGTTACCGGCGAGCAAGCAGAAGAAAAGGTTGTGGTCGAGGTGGCTGACAGCCCGGCGGACGTTGACAGTGTGCCTCCCGAGGTCTAATTGGCTGTTTCTGTAGAGTTGCTTGCGGTGTCCGGCGTCGATGAATTGTGCCGCCGGTTAGCGGATGCCGGGTTTCCCGTTTCAGAGATTGAGGCTCAGCTGGTCGGGGTGTTCCCCCGCTTGGTGGTTATTTCGGACCTGCCGGCCGCCGAGGCGGTGCTGCTGGCCGAAACTCTGACCGGCCTGGGCGGTATCGCCTTGGAGCAAACGCAGGTTTCAGCCGCCAAACGGAATCGTCTGGCCTTGGTCGCCTCGAGCAGCATGTTGCAGGCCTTGGCCCGCTTCAAGCCATTGGATCCGCTTCTGGCCGCTGAGTTGAGCCGCCAGTTAGACACGGGGCCGCCAACGCCTGTTCAGTTGGCCGGTCGTCGTTGCATCCTATCCCTTGATCGACCACGGATCATGGGGGTTTTGAACGTCACCCCCGATTCCTTTTATGCGGGCAGCCGCCAAGTGGCCCTGGACGATGCGTTGCGCCAAGGGGTGCGTTTAGCGGCGGAAGGGGCGGACCTTATCGATGTCGGCGGTGAAAGTACCCGCCCGGGGGCGGCGGCTGTCGACCTTGCCGCAGAGCTGGAACGGGTGGTGCCGGTGATCGAGCGGCTGGCCCGGGAAGTCGACTGTCCCCTGTCTGTCGATACCAACAAGAGCCAGGTGGCCGCCGCTGCGGTGGCCGCCGGCGCCGATTTCGTCAATGACATCAGCGGCCTGCAGTTTGATCCCGGGATGGCGGCAGCGGTGGCCCAAAGCGGCGCCGGGCTGTTTTTGATGCATACCCGGGGACGCCCCCGGTCCATGCAGCAGGATACCGGTTATAGCGATCTGCTCGGTGAAATCATCGCCTATCTAAAAGCGGCTGTTACGCAGGCTGTTACGGCTGGAATCAGCGAACAAAGGCTGGCCATCGATCCCGGCATCGGCTTCGGCAAGAGCGCTGAGGGCAACCTGGAGATTTTGCGGCGTCTGAAAGAGTTGCACTGTCTCGGTCGGCCTCTATTGCTTGGCACCTCGCGGAAGAGTTTTATCGGTCGGGCTCTCGGGCTGGACAATCCCGCCGACCGCTTGGCCGGCACTCTGGCGACAGTTTCCCTCGGGGTGGCGGCCGGAGCGCAGATTTTTCGTGTGCACGATGTGAAGCCAGCCCGGGAGGCGGCCTTGATGGCTTGGGCGATCTGTCATCAGCAGATGCCCTAAGAGGATAGACAGCGAATTGTTCGCGAGGGTGTCGCGAACCGAGGTGTTATGGGCGCAGTTATCGACTATTTAAAAGATTTCAGATGGCTGCTCGATACCCTCGACGTATTTCTGGTGGCATTCATCATCTACCGGATTATGTTGCTGATCAAAGGCACTCGGGCGGTGCAGATGCTGTTCGGCCTGGCGGTTATCCTCAGTGTTTATGTCGGTTCCCAATTGACCGGCCTCTATACCCTGCACTGGATTCTGGATAACTTTCTCTCCTCCATTATTCTTGTTATCGTCGTTCTGTTTCAGGAAGATATCCGCCGCGCCCTCATCCATGTTGGCGCCAATCCCTTTTTCGCTGACCTGTCCTATCGGGAAGAGACGGCGGTCATGTCCGAGCTGGTCAAGGCCTGCGTCAATATGGCCAATAAGCGGATTGGTGCCTTGATCGTTATTGAACGGGAGACGGGTCTCAAGGACTTTCTAGAAGTCGGAGTAGAGATCGATGCCAAGGTGGCCAGTGATCTGATTACCTCGATTTTTCTACCCTATTCGCCCATCCACGACGGTGCTTTGGTCATTCAACAGGGGCGTCTGAACCGGGCCGGCTGTTTTTTGCCTCTGTCACAGAATCCCGATATCAGCAAGACCTTCGGAACCCGTCACCGGGCCGCTATCGGTTTGACCGAACTGGTCGATGCCGTGGCCATCGTAGTGTCCGAGGAGACAGGCAAGATTTCCGTGGTGGTCGGTGGTCGCATTACCCGTGATCTCGATTCCACCGCCCTGACCCGGGTGCTCAAGCGACTGCTGGAGCCACGAGGGAGTAAGAAAAAGGCCAAGTAATATGTTGAAAAAATTGACCAAAAACTGGGCTCTGAAGTTACTGGCCCTGGTTTTTGCCTGCATTTTGTGGTTTTTTGTCACCGGTGAGCAGAAGCTCGAGCGTTCCTATGCGGTGCCCCTTGAGTTGAAGAATATGCCGGCCGGCATGATGGTGGTCAACGATATGCCGAGTATGATCGACGTGCGCATCAGCGGTCCTCGCACCTTGTTGATGAATCTGGATTTGCAGGATATCGGCATTGCGGTAAATCTCAAGGACCTCGAGCCAGGTCTGTCTACCCTCAAGCGTCTCGAAGAGCGCCTCAATCTGCCCGGCCCCCTCAAGGTGACGCGCCTGTCGCCATCTTACATCGATGTCAAGCTGGAACGGGTCATCAGTAAAAAGGTATTGGTCAAGCCGCAGCTCAGCGGTAAGCCGGCAGCCGGTCACCGAGTGGCGGCGGTGCACATCCAGCCACAGCAAGTGATGGTCGAGGGGGCTGAGAGCGAAGTGTCCGTGCTCGATAGCGTTGCTACAGAGCCGCTGGATATCACCGATGCCCGGGAAACTCGGCGGGAGAAGCTCTCTCTGTCCTACCCGGGTCGCTACAGCAGTCTCAAGAACCAGTTGGCAGTCGAGGTGGAAATCGTCATTGAGCCGACGCCAAAACAGTAATAACACTTCAGCTCAGGAGTTTGCCCGTTATGAAAAAGAAACTGTTCGGTACCGATGGGGTGCGGGGGGTGGCCAACATTCATCCCATGACCACCGAAATTGCTATGCAACTCGGGCGGGCCATTGCCTACATCTTCAAAAAGGATGATCGACGGCACCGTATCGTGATCGGTAAGGATACCCGGCTGTCCGGCTATATGATCGAAAATGCCCTGGCCTCGGGAATCTGCTCCATGGGTGTCGATGTGCTACTGGTCGGTCCTTTACCGACCCCGGGGATCGCTTTTATTACCTCCTCCATGCGGGCCGATGCCGGGGTGGTGATTTCTGCTTCGCACAACGCTTATCAGGATAACGGCATTAAGTTTTTTAGTGGCGACGGCTTCAAGC
>MAXT01000112.1 GCA_001751225.1 Desulfuromonadales bacterium C00003107
CGACATGAATCAATAATCCTTACTCTGATTTAGTTTGGAACTAACAGACAAGGGCGGAACTTGCGTCGCTGGCGACGAACTGCTCCAACTGCCGATGAGGCTCAGGTTCGGCATGTTGCCCGTTACCCATGGGACCCCACCCTGCAGACTGTTCGAGCATCCTCCGGGCGTTTGCTTGATACCGCCACACCGTACTGACTCCGGTTCTTTCCTGATGGCCGAAGTGCTGGGCGCCAAGAGCTGCATTCTGGTTAAGAATGTCGATGGCATGTTTACTGAAAACCCCGTCGTCAATCCCAATGCCACGCTGATTGATGATATCACTGTCGACGAAGTGCTGGCTCTGGACATGGAAGACCTGGTTTTCGAGCAAAAGCTGCTCTATCTGCTGCGCGATTCTGTCAATGTTAAAGAGGTACGTATTGTTAACGGGCATAAGCGTGGCAATATCGAGAAAGCCATGCGCGGTGAAAAAGTTGGTACGGTGGTGCGCAAATAGCCCAAGGTAGTGGTGAAAAGGCCTCCTTTTGTGGGACCGATGGAATAGCAACTGTATCTACCGCTATTCAGAGCGGTACACCCAGAAAAGGAGATTTGATTATGGCAGGAAATATTTTCTATCGTGAGCGCCGCAAGGTCGGCGAAGACTCCCATCAGGCCCGCTACATGGTGATGGCTGTCGCCGACGTTAACCTCAAGATGTTCGGCAAGCATATGCGTAAGTGCGAACTGGAGGCCATCGCTGAGGCGATTGGCGCTGAACTGTTGGCCCTGCCGCGTGGCGCCAAGTATGAAATGGATGATGACACCGACGATTAGTCGTTTGCTTTTTGAGATAAACGGTAATTAGTTGAGATGAAAGGGCCCTGCGAATATGCGGGGCCCTTTTTTTGATTTGTTTCGTTCAGAACAACCCTCGAGCAGATGGAGCCCGGGGTTGTGGCAAAGAAAGGTCTAAACAAAAAAAGCCGCCAGGCACAAGGCTTGGCGGCTTCTGGGTTTACATTTTTGCAAATGACCGGGAATTAAAATGGAATATCGTCGTCGGGATTGAATTGGACGTTGTTGTAATTGTTTTGTGGGGCGTTCTGTGGGGCACTTTGGTCCATCGATGGTTCTTGCCGGGTTTCGCGGCGAGGGCTGGCGCTGTTATCGTCTCCGGCCCGACCGAGCATTTGCATCTGGTCGCCGACGATTTCGGTGGAGTAGCGGGTGTTGCCGTCGCGGTCCTCCCACTTTCTGGTCTGCAATTTGCCTTCGATATAAATCTGCTTGCCCTTGGTCAGATACTTGCCGCAGATCTCGGCAAGTTGCCGCCAGACGACGATGTTATGCCATTCTGTTTTCTCTTGCCGGTTGCCGTCCCGGTCCTTGTAGCTTTCCGTGGTGGCGAGTGAGAAATTACAGACGGCGGTGCCGCTG
This sequence comes from Desulfuromonadales bacterium C00003107, assembly GCA_001751225.1. Taxonomy (GTDB): domain Bacteria; phylum Desulfobacterota; class Desulfuromonadia; order Desulfuromonadales; family Syntrophotaleaceae; genus Syntrophotalea_A. The sequence goes on from MAXT01000112.1 coordinate 1,423, forward strand.
GCGGTATAGCGCAGTTCGGGGTCTTTGCCGAGGTTTCCAACCAGAATTACTTTATTGACCGACATAGCGGTGAGCCTCCTCTGTTGCTAATAGACAAAAGTTACTGACACTTTCCGGCCCTCATTTATCCCCTTTTGGGGCTTGACTCTGCAGAGATTAGGGCATTAAAGAGTGTTGCGTTCTCTGGAGGATTGGCGGATCAGTGTTGAAAGCCATTCCGAGGATTGATTTTCATTCGAATCGAAAATTCTCCCATAAAAAAAATACCTCGTCAATAAGAATATTTAAGACTTGCCTATAACAAGGGTGTCTTGACGGAATAAATTGAAAGGTGCTCCACTTGAGGGTGGGGCTAAAGAGCAGGAACAAGATGGGGCAGGAGTTATTAATCCACTGCGTTGCGTTATCGATTAGCCAGGATATGGTCTGCCTGGTCCGCGCTCATCATGTACCGGGCAGTGCCATTTTTGCAACTCTCCGGTTTCTGGGTCAAGCCATAGACCTTGATAAAAGGCTACGATTCAAAGGAGAAGGATCGACGAATGATAGGCAGCGGCATACCGACTCGCTCAGCGCTGTAATATTTATAGCGCCCAGCTAGCGTCCATATCTTTTCCATTTTTTCAATTGGTTAAGATCGATTGTTGAATCACTAAGACTGGCCTCATTGACATACCGTGGAGGTGGACTGTCAATTAGAGACTTCTTCCCAGTCAGGTCCCCTTCATCCCTACTGCTGTTTCATAATCTGAGCGAAAAACAGAAGGCCCGGAGGCTCAAATGTTCTATAATGCGTTAACTAAAATCATTGTAATAACAGTTGCGCCCCTTCAGGGACGCTGCAGAAGTATGTTGCGTTGACCGGTTGAAAAATGTTCGTGTAACAAAAACAGGCAGCCAAACGGCTGCCTGTTTTTGTTGTTAATGTCATGCCTTAACCTTGTGGCAATCAGTATTTACCAAACTCACTGTCGTCAAGGGCGATGGTCGGCTGCACGGGCTGTTGCATTGCAGGCAGTTCAGAGTGGGCAATAAAGGAAGGTGTGGTCGAAGGCTTGGCTACGTTGTTGCGCTTCATGTTGACCTGTTCGCTGAGCTTGAAGCGGCTCAGCATCTGACGCAGTTGCTCGGCCTGTGCCGACAATTCTTCAGCCGCCGCAGCGCTTTCTTCGGCATTGGCGGTGTTCTGTTGGGTCACCTGGTCGATCTGATTCAGGCCCTGGTTGATCTGACCAATTCCCTGGGACTGTTCGTTGGAGGCCGCGGCAATTTCGCTGACCAAATCCGTGGCTTTGATAACCGCTGTGACGATTTCTTTCAGGGCAATCTCTGTCTGTCCCGCGATCTGCGTGCCGTTGGCAGTTTTTTGCACTGACCCTTCGATCAGTTCGGCGGTTTCCTTGGCTGCCTGTGCGCTGCGTGCCGCCAGGTTGCGCACCTCTTCGGCTACGACCGCAAAGCCTTTGCCGTGCTGTCCGGCGCGGGCCGCCTCCACGGCGGCGTTAAGGGCCAGCAGGTTGGTCTGGAAAGCGATCTCGTCGATGACTTTAATGATTTTGGAGATATTCTTCCCGGCTGCGTTGATTTCAGCCATAGCACCAACCATGTCCTGCATCTGTTGATTGCCCTTTTCGGCGGCGTCCTTGGCCTGGAGAACCAGTTGGTTGGCCTGGGTGGCGTTGTCGGCGTTTTGCACGGTCTGTGAGGCCAGTTCCGTCATTGAGGCGGTGATTTCCTCCACTGAGGCAGCCGACTCGGTGGCCCCCTGCGAGAGGGATTGGCTGCCATCGGCGACTTGCATGGAGCCGCTGGCGATCTGTTCACCCGAGGTAAAGATTTCCGCAATCAGGGTGTTGAGGTCCTGTCCCAGCTGTTTCAGGGCGCCGCGAATGGCGTCTTGGCCGTCTCTGGGGACGATCTCGAAGGTCAGGTCGCTAGCCGCCAGCTTTTGCAACGAGCCAACCATTTCATCTTGTAGACTGTCGGCAAAGCGGTCCATGCTTTGGGCCATCTGGCCGATTTCGTCCTGGCGAGTGAGGTTGAGCCGCATATCGAGATGGCCCTTTTCCATCTCTTCGATCATGGCGCAACTCCGTTTCATCGGCCCAATAATGCCTCTGGCGATGATCCAGGCAAAGAAGATACCCAGGGGCAAGGCGACCGCCACCAGCACGATATTGCCGGTGCGGGTGCCGCTGGCTGCTTGCAGCATCTCTTCGTCCGTCATGATATTGTCGCCGGCGGTCTTGATCACCGAGCTGAGCAAAGTTTTTACCTGCTGTAGGGCGGGCATGGTCTTGGTGGCGTAGATGGTGCTGGCCTGCTGCATGCCGCCGACCAGCTCTTCGGCACGCTGTTTCAGCTGCTGTAAATGGTCTTGGGTTTCAGCCAGGGCTGGCAGGGTCTGACTTTGGAAGATGGAATAAGCTTTGTTGCGATTGGTCAGGTTGCTTTCGATCGCCACTGCCGATTTATGCAGACGTTCGTGCGGTGCTTGTATCTTTTGAAACAGCCGCGCCAGTTCAGAATCGGAGGCGGCTGCCTGCTTGGCCTTGTCACTGTCGAGGAATTTCCCCAAGCCGCACCGGTGGGGATCAGTCTGCACGTTGATCCTGGTCTTGTCCTCGGCAAATACCGACAGGATGGCATTGGCCCAGGCTAAATGATCGGTCTCTTTTTCGGCGATGAATTTGGGTAAAGAGATGTCGGCTTGTCGAAAGGTTTGGCCAATGATCACCGCGGATTCGTGCAGGTCGCGATGGGGCTCTTCGAGCTGTGCCAGTACTCCCTTCAGTTCGGGTACCAGTGCTTCGGCATGTTGACGACCTTCGCCGTAATACCATTTCCCGAATCCGCATTTATGGGGGTCGGTTTGCACCTCTAGTTTAGTGATTTGGTCATTGGTAAGCAGGGCGTTGACCTCGTTGGCCCATTCGAGATGATCCACCTCCCGTTGGATCATCTCCGCGCGCAGGGCATTGCCGGCAATTACTTCTTTAGCATTTCCGACGATGTTACCCACCCCCCAAATCGACCACCCGGCAACGAGAGTCAGTAGCAGTAGTACTAAGCCAAAACCGATGGCAAATTTGCCGCTCAATCTGATGTTTTGCCAAGTCATTTGCGTCTCCTTCTGTAAGGTTTGGGGGGCATAAGAATTAACGCTCTGAAAACTTTTGGCCATACTTTATTAATTTCTTGAGTAAGCACTAAGTAGTTGCCGCTAAAAAACACATTTTAAGTATAGGTACCTAATTATTTGCCAGAAATGATTAAAGTCAATGCGGTATAGGCGAAAATTCGACCTTGTTTACCATTCCGGATTATTCTTTCGATGTGGATGAGGCTTCTTTTAGGGATCGGTGCATGCCGGTTTATGGTTGTTCAAGTAGCTGAACTCATTCGTTTTATTTTGAACTGAGACAAATAGTTAGAGTGCTGTCGGAGGACGCTATGTGTTTAAATGTTTCGCCAAAGTTTTTCGACACCTTAACTGTGCTGGACTCGTAAAAGTGATAAATTAACCTAACGTATCGAATTGATAGAGCAATATAGAGTTTTCGCTTCACGAAGCACAGGTTTTATGGCTGAAAAATTCTGTAATATCAAAGGGTTGTCTTTGGCTGCCAAGATTCACGTAAAAGGCGAAAAATAGATCGACATGTCCAATCCTTTTGAGCATATGGGACCTCACGGGTGGCGCACCACGGAGCTCTATACCATGCTTAGTCTGGTGCTTTTGTAGCAAATGGAAGACTTGACCGACGACGCCGTGCACCAGGGTTGCCTTCAATATCACTGACGCCACTGATTTTAGTGCCTATGGGGCACCCCGCACCCTGTGGACCATGCGGGAGGTAGGATAGAGTCCCCGTATTGCCAAATTGGCCAAGTCAACTTATTCGGGGGAAAAACGGCGGACTTTGGAAATTCATTGGTCATCAGTTTTTTGTCAGTGCTGTTTTGTTTCTGGTGGGAGTGACACAGCATGAGAAGAGTATTTTGAGCGTTGACTGCGTATCAACTTAGAGCCAGATGACTCTGTTTCTGCTAGGTATTGCTAGTAAGCATTGTAGCTAAAATTGGCCAGAGACTTGCGAAATTTGTGGAGCCTGTAAAGTCCTTTGCCGAAAAAGGTTTGACTCCCCCGCGCCCCTCTCTTAAACTGGCGCCATTAATAGATTATGAAAGGATTTTCGGATGTTTCGCACCCTGTTTTTTCTGCTTACGTTTGTTCCCTGGACTCTGTTTGTTATTTTTACGGGGGTGCCTCTGTCGCTCTTCGGTGCCGACTATCTGCATGCCTATGCCCGTATTTGGGGCAGAGTCAGTCTGTGGTTGGCTGGCGTGCGGTTGACGGTCACCGGCCGGGAACATCTGGCCCAGCATGGCCCGGTGGTTTATATGGCCAACCATGTGAGCAACTTCGATATCCTGGCGCTGTTCGCCGGGGTTCCTGACCAGTTCCGTTGGATGGCTAAGATCGAACTGTTCCGTATTCCTCTGTTCGGTTTGGCCATGCGCCGTGCCGGTGCTATTCCCGTCGACCGGTCGAATCGTAGAAACAGCGTGCTTAGCATGAGGGAGGCGGTGAAACGCATCGCTGCCGGTACCTCGGTGATAATTTTTCCTGAGGGGACCCGCTCTCCCGATGGAACTTTGCAGGCCTTCAAAGCCGGTAGCTTTACTCTGGCTTTGCAGGCTCAGGTACCGGTGGTGCCTTTAGCTATCATCGGTAGCGGTGAGGTGATGCCCAAGCACAGTCGCTGGATCCGCGGTGGTCATATCCGTCTGGCGATCATGCCACCGGTGGTCACAAGCGGTCGAGCGGTGGTCGAGCGGACCACCTTGATGGAAGAGGTGCGACAGCCCATCGTTGATGCGCTACAGGAGGCCGGTCAGGCATGACCGAGTCCGCTAACGATACTCTGAGGCTGCTGCCTTTGGGGGGGCTGGGTGAGATCGGTCTCAACATGATGGCGCTGGAGTATCAAGGCGAACTGCTTCTCATCGACTGTGGGCTGATGTTTCCCGAAGCTTACATGCTGGGCATCGACCTGGTGATTCCTGATGTAACGGTGCTGGACGACCGCATCGGCGATATCCGTGGCCTGGTGCTGACTCATGGTCACGAGGATCACATCGGTGCGGTGCCTTTTTTGCTCCAACGGTTGGGTAA
>MAXT01000113.1 GCA_001751225.1 Desulfuromonadales bacterium C00003107
TTTCATCAGTGTTAATCAACTCGGAGCCTGTGTCGATCAGAGCGAAGAGGACCGGTTGCGCACTGAACTGGCTATTCGCCTTGATAAGGGGGGCGTGTTCCCCTGCGGTGAGATGAAATTCCACATCAAGTATGTTGAAACCGGGCAAACCGTGGAGGTGCGCATCTACAACCCGCGCGACTTTGCCGATAAATGTGCAGCGTTACTTTCAGCTATAGAATGTATTACCCATTCCAAATAGTGAGGAAGCCTATGAAATTGTTCAGATTCGTATTGATTGTATTGTTTGTTTGTCTGGTCCCCACGCTGGCCATGTCCCAAACGGCTACGGGGCAATGGGATAACCTGCTTGATGTTACCTATCGCTTTAGTTGGTATCCTCAGGAGGACCTGCAACAGCTGCTTGCTGAAAAGGGAACTGAGTACGGCCAGACACTGGAAGGGTATCGAGATCAGTTGCGACAGGACCTGCAGATCGAAACAGGTGCAGAAGATCGTATCGATGGCCAATTGTCTGCAGAAGGACAGCAATGGAAGAAATATTATCATCTTTCACTGGCTGAATTCTGTCTTTACTTGACCAGCGGTGAAGAGTTGCAGTTGGAGAATGCACAGGCTGTGATGGGTATTCTGTCAGGTAAGGCGCAGCAGTCCGATGTGGCCTTCTGGCTGCATCTGTACTCGGCTTACCAGCAGATGCTGGCTAACAATGCCAGGGGCTTTAGCAACGCCGTGTATGACCTATGGCAGAATGTTGTGCTAAAGCTTGAAGTCGACAACCTACGTATTCAGCGAGAGATTGGTAAAGCCGGTTTTGTCAAAAGCCTTCCCTACCTCTATGAAAATGTGGCTCATCTGATCATTCGTAGAGCCATTGTAGAAGAACAGATTCCAGGGCTTTCTCCTCTGGGAGTTATTGTCTTGTCCATTGAAGACAAGCTCACAGTAGAAAATGGTTATCGGACCGTTGTTGAAGCGACTGTGGAGCGAATGCGTGGCCTGAATTCAGATAATTACAACCTTAACTTTGCTGTGGCATTTCTTGAGGCAATCGCCAGCAGAAATGCTTTTGAAGGAGAGCAGAATCCTGATCTTCTGGTCGCCAAATATCAGAGGGCGGATGCCTTTTATCGCCTAGCCTGGCAATGGGCCGACAGCCGCAAAGGTAAGGCAGCTGTGCTCAGCCAGCACATGAGTTTTTCTACTTATGTGACTCGTCGCCTGAGTGATCCCGATGATTCTTTAGCTGCGGATCCATTTTTTAGTGAATTACCATCAGCCGCAGATCGTCAATTGGATCAGGCCATCGACTTGTATAACGAACTGGCTGATCCACGGGTTCAAGGGGGAGAATATACCTCTGCTGGCTTCTACGAACATAATAATTATCTTGCCGCTATGCATAAGTTGTGGGATTCCACAGCTAAACTAGGGATTATGCTGTCGGGTTATTATGAGGGGACGCGTCAGACGGTTCTGCATGGGCAGATATTTCCCGCCGAAAGTCCGCTTCTGAAATATCTTGCCCTGTTTGAACAACATGCCCAAAGCGACGCCGATATCGTGCCGGACAATGCCTATTTCCTGGCGGCTTTTGCTGCGGGTGAATTGGCCGACCTCTATCGCAAACTGGGTGACTATTCGACAGGCTCTCAGGCTAGCGAGCTCTTCTTTGCTTATCAGCTGCAGGCGGTTGAAATCTTTCCCATCGATATCGTCGGCATCCTGCAACTGGCCTACCAGGCCAATCAGGACGGCCGGGTGGAAGATTATTTCCAATACACTAGCCAGATTGGCCAGCAGCTAAAGGATTTGGCTGTCGATCATAACGGTTCAGCCGGCAATTCTAACGGTTACACCGCTATTGTTGGGCATATGTATAACGAAATCCCGCAGGTCATGGCCAATGCCTATTCCCTGGTCAATTTTATTCAGGAGGCCGGCGGGACGGAAGAGGGCATGTACCGCAAGGCTCTGGCTATGAACCGTGTATTGCAGACGGTAGAAAACCAAACCTCAGCTGAATTTCTTGAACGGCTGATGCTGGCCCTCGGCCAAGCCGACTTCAGCGAAGGGGTTATCGCTCTTGACCCACAGATGGGCGAGGACATACCGTCCGCTCAGTTCGACAAAATTCAGGGAATTCTGAGCGAAGTTTCGGGTTATCGCTATAACCGGCTTAAAAACGAGCTTTACGCTTCTTTGAGCAGTCCGATGCATAAGGTTTTGCGCAATCTCTTTTATGAGGTGCCTTACCAGCAGCATCAGTACCCGCATCTGCTGGAGAGTGTTCATCCCGGGTCCTGATCCTTTCTTCGTTGAGGAGATTCGTAAGTTTTTACCCTTGACACTCGGAAGGCGATTTGATATCAATACCGGGCTCTTGAGGAGCTGCAACATTGCTCTAAGGGCCCCGTCGCCAAGTGGTAAGGCAGAGGTCTGCAAAACCTCCATCGCCAGTTCGAATCTGGCCGGGGCCTCCAAATAATAAGAAAAGCCAGCTTTCGAGCTGGCTTTTTTTTTGAGCCAGGATGCCGATGGCTGAAGTGCTCCTGCCGCTGCTAGAAGCTTCCGGTTGGCCCATCGCTCAAGGGGTGGTAAAATAGCTGAAGAGTGGCAGGCATGATGCCTTCCGCAGACAGCAGGACGATGTCGGGAGGAACCGATGCACAGAACGGCAGCTGTGGCCGGACAATTTTATCCCGGTCAGAAAGAGGCCTTGCGCGAACAGGTCAGCAACTTTTTACAACAGAACCTTGAGCCCCAGCAGGCTGTCGGCGTCATGGTGCCCCATGCCGGCTATGTCTATTCCGGAGCCATTGCTGGTCAGACTTTTGGCCGCGTGAAGGTTCCCGGCCGGGTTGTGCTCCTTGGGCCTAATCACACCGGTTACGGAGCCGCACAGGCGGTTTATCCCACTGGCAGCTGGCAGACCCCCTTGGGGAATATCTCCATCGACAGCTGTTTGGCCGAGCTGATTATCGCTGGATGCGGTGAGGCTACCGCCGATGAATTGGCACATCGTTACGAACACTCTTTAGAAGTTCAGGTGCCTTTCATTCAGGTGAAGGCTCCTCAGGCACGACTGGTTCCCGTGTGCCTTGGCCATGCGCCTCTGCAATCGTTGCTTGATTTCGGTCACAGCCTTGGCCGGCTGTTGGCAGGGCAGGCTGAGCCGACGTTGCTGGTCGCCAGCTCTGATATGACTCATTTTGAACCGGCTGAATCCGCTCGTCAGCGGGATATGAAGGCTCTGGAAAAGGTTTTGGCCCTCGATGCCGAAGGCCTTTACCGGTTGGTAGCGGCCGAGGGCATTAGCATGTGTGGTGTGGTGCCCACCGTAGTTATGCTCGCTGCTGCCAGGGAGCTAGGTGCCCGTAAGGGTACCTTGGTGCGTTACGGAAATTCTGGCGAAACCACCGGTGACAATGCCGAGGTTGTCGGTTATGCCGGCGTGGTTATCTCCTGAGACACCAGCTAGTTTCCGTCCGGAAACGGCCCTTTTCCCCAATCTCGGCGTCAATCTGCACGCTTGCGTGTGCGGCGTAGACAGCTACGCCTTCGTGCAACCGCTTGATTTCCTTGACCTTGGAAAAAACGACTCGTTTCCAATTTGAAAACGATACTGGTGCCCATCCGGAGTTTCTGGATGGACACCAGCCAAGTGGTTCATTAATTCCGCGCTTTTACCCCTTGCGTGGCACCCGAAAAGCCTTGTCAATAACCGTTCGTTCCAGTATAAATCTGGGATCGCCCTAGGGTGTCGCCTGTCTTATAAATCCTTTCGTTTCTTCTCCCAGGAGTAAAGCATGTCTGAACTGCGCGTTCGTTTTGCCCCCAGTCCTACGGGGCATTTGCATATCGGCGGTGCTCGCACGGCACTGTTCAATTATCTGCTGGCCCGCAAAGAAAAGGGCTGCTTTGTGTTGCGCATTGAGGATACCGATGTTGCTCGCTCCACTGAAGAGTCGGTTGATGCGATTTTGCAAGCTATGAGCTGGCTCGGCCTGAGTTGTGACGAGGGGCCTTACTACCAGTCGCAACGCTTCGATTTGTATCGGACCAAGGTAGAGCAGTTGCTTTCTTCCGGGCACGCCTATCGCTGTTACTGTACCGCAGAAGAGCTTGACACCAAGCGCAAGCTCGCCGAGCAGGAGAAGCGCAAGCCCAAATACGACGGCACTTGCCGTACGCGTCAAGAGGTTCCGGCAGATCGTCCCTTTGTGGTTCGCTTTCGTGCAGCGCAGGAAGGAGCGACAAGCTTCAATGATCGCATCAAAGGCACCATCACATTTCAGAACGAGGAGCTGGATGACCTGATCGTTCAGCGCAGCGACGGCACCCCGACCTACAATTTTGTGGTGGTGATCGACGATGCCGAAATGGATATTAACTTGGTGATCCGTGGCGACGATCACATCAACAATACTCCCCGTCAGATTCTGCTCTACCAGGCTCTTGGCTATGCGGTTCCCGAATTCGCTCATGTGCCGATGATCCTTGGAGCCGACCAGAAACGTCTTTCCAAGCGGCATGGGGCCACCTCGGTGATGGCCTATCGGGACCTTGGCTACCTGCCAGAGGCGATGGTCAATTACTTGGTTCGGCTGGGCTGGTCCTTTGGCGACCAGGAAATCTTCGCCATGGAAGAATTGATCGAGAAGTTCAGCCTGGATAATGTGGGCCGCTCGGCAGGGGTCTTCAATCCGGAGAAGCTTTTGTGGCTCAACGCGCACTACATCAAAACCGGCGATCCGCAACGTTTGGGTGATCTGCTGCAAGAATACCTGGCAGTTCAAGGAGTCAGTTGCGATGATGGGCCGCTGCCCGCAGAGGTGGTGAAAACCCTGCAGGAGCGCTGCAAGACCATGGTTGAGATGGCGGAACAGGCTGCTTATTACTATTGTAATGAAGTCGATTTCGATCCTAAAGCCGCTGCCAAATTTCTCACCGAAACTCAGCAAGGGGTCTTTGTCTCCACCTTGGAGCAGCTCGGAGCCCTCGATGACTGGCAGGCCGAACCCATAGAAGAAGCCCTCGGTAAGGTGATGGAAGCGACCGGACTGAAGTTTGGTAAGATCGCCCAGCCTCTGCGAGTGGCGCTAACTGGCAACACCGTCAGCCCCAGTATCTGTCACGTTATGGCGGTCATGGGCAAGGAGATGGCCCTGACGCGGATTGAACGTGCCGCTGGCCACTTGGTCTGACAACCTTTGTTTGCAAGCCAAACGCCCGGAAATCATGTTTTCCGGGCGTTTTTGTTTATAGAGAATGATCTATCAAATGGGCTAGTTAGTGTCCATTCGGAAACTTTGGATGGACACGGCGTAGTTTCCATATGGGAAACCAGTTATCTTGCGACAGAGTGTTCCATCCCACAACGTGATGTTTAGGTTGAATCTGCCGTACATTTTTAAGCGGTTACGTCCTTGTGTAAATTGTTATTTAACGATTCGATGTTTTGCCAGCCAGGAGGCAACTACCAATGTCCAAGCGAGCAGAAACTATCTATCTAAAAGACTATGCGCCGCCGGCTTATCGGGTCGATTCAGTCGAATTATGTTTCGAACTGGGGGAAGAAAACACTCGGGTGGTTAGTCGCTTGGCCCTGCGGCGTCAGCCAGGGGTGGGTAAGGAACAACCACTCGTTCTCGACGGTGTTGATCTGCAGCTCGATCAACTGCACCTCGATGGTCGGCTTTTGCAGATCGATGATTATGTTTGCAACGATGAAAATCTCACGATTCATCAGGTTCCAGAGGACTTTCTCCTCGAAACGACCGTTACCCTTCGGCCCCAGGACAATACCGCTCTGGAAGGACTCTACCGTTCTGGAAGCATGTTTTGTACGCAGTGCGAGGCCGAAGGTTTTCGCAAGATTACCTATTTTCCCGATCGACCTGATGTCATGAGCCGTTTCACCACGACCATCGTCGCGGATAGGCAACGTTATCCGGTGCTGCTGTCCAATGGCAACTGTATAGAGCGGCAGACTCTTGCCGATGGTCGTCATTCGGCCACATGGCAGGACCCCTTTGCCAAGCCCAGTTACCTTTTTGCATTGGTCGGTGGCGATCTCGGCTGTGTGGAGGACCGTTTCACCACCTGCTCCGGTCGGGAGGTGACGCTGCAAATCTACGTTGAAAAACACAACCTCGGCAAGTGCGACCCTGCTATGCAGGCTCTAAAAAAGGCTATGCGCTGGGACGAGGAGACCTATGGCCTGGAATATGATCTGGATATTTTTATGATCGTTGCGGTGGATGATTTCAACATGGGGGCTATGGAGAACAAGGGGCTGAATATCTTCAACTCCAAGTATGTGCTGGCGCACCCCGAAACCGCCACCGACGCCGATTTTCAAGCCATAGAAGAGGTCATCGCCCACGAATATTTTCACAACTGGACCGGCAATAGGGTGACTTGTAGGGACTGGTTTCAACTGAGTCTTAAGGAGGGGTTGACGGTCTTTCGCGATCAGCACTTTTCTGCCGACCAGGTGTCCCGCGCCGTCAAGCGCATCGAGGACGTATGCGTGTTACGGACCCATCAGTTTGCCGAAGATGCCGGACCGTTGGCCCATGCGGTGCGCCCCGAGCATTATCAGGAGATCAATAATTTCTATACGGCCACGGTCTACAACAAGGGGGCTGAACTGGTCCGTATGCTTCAGACCATGCTCGGGCCGGCCGATTTTGTTCAGGGCGTGCGGCGATATTTACAATGCCATGATGGTCAGGCGGCCACCGTTGAGGATTTTCTGGCGGCCATGGGAGAAAACAGCAATCTTGATCTGCAGCAGTTTCAGCTCTGGTATCGTCAGGCGGGTACGCCTCAGGTTACCGTAACCAGCGCGTATTCTGCCACTGAGAAGAGCCTGGAGATCACTTTTGAGCAACACTGCAATGCGACACCAGGCCAGCCCGTAAAAATGCCTCTGCATATACCTTGTAGGCTCTCCCTGTTGGATGCCAAGGGGCGGCCTCTACCACTGCAACTATCTGATGCCGAAGTAAAACCAAACAAGGAAGAGATGATCCTGCATTTGCGGCAGGAGAAGGAAACACTGTGTTTCGTAAATTTGCCTCAGCCGCCGAGGGTCTCCCTGTTCCGTCAATTTTCCGCTCCTGTGAGTGTGGCAAGCGATGAGTCATCCAATGCGTTGGCTTTTCTTCTGGGGCACGACAGTGACCCTTTCAATCGTTGGAATGCTGGTCAAAGGTTGGTGGAACGAATAATTTTTCAAGGGGTGAAACAGCAGAATGGGAAGGAAACCGAGAGGGACCTGAACCTGCTGACTGAAGGTTTTGCCGCTATACTCCAGGATGACAGCCTAGATCCAGGTCTAGCAGCAAAGCTGCTGGAACTGCCCAGTGAGCTTTATCTAGGGCAACAAATGCAAGAAATTGATGTAGATTCAATCCATTTTGCCAGGGAGCGGGTTCGCAAACATCTGGCCATAACTCTGCAAAAGAATCTTCAGACGGTCTGGGTTGCCTGTGAGGATGTCGGGCCATACAGCGTCGAGCCCGAGGCGGTGGGCCGCCGTAGCTTAAAAAACCGCTGTTTATATTATCTTTATGCGCTGGGTACTGAGGAGGCTTGTGCGTTGGTCAGCGACAGTTATCGATCCGCGAACAACATGACCGATCGTATCGCTGCCCTGGCTTTGCTGGTCGACGATAAAGGACCGCTTCAACAACAGTTGCTAGACGATTTTTATACCCGGGCAGCAAGTGATCCCCTGGTGCTCGATAAATGGTTTGCACTACAGGCTCGTTCTCGACGGTCAGATACCTTGCAGGTTGTCAGGGAGCTTATGGGCCATTCCGCCTATCAACCGCGGAACCCCAATCGGGTTCGGGCGCTACTTGGTACCTTCAGTCGTGCCAATCCTTTGCGCTTCCATGCTGAGGATGGTAGCGGCTATGGTTTGTTAGCTGATCAGATCCTGGCACTTGATCCTGTCAACCCGCAACTGGCCGGTTTCTTGGCCGGTGGGTTCAGTGCCTGGCGCCGTTATGACGAAGGGCGCAGGAAGCATATGCAGCAGCATTTGCAACGAATTGTCGCCGCACCACGCCTGTCTCGGGATCTGACTGAGATAGTGACCAAAATGTTGGGGTAGGGGGTGAGCCTTAGCTTCAAGGTCCGTCAAAGACTAACCCTGCGGTGTTGCACAGACAACGTACTCCTATGATTCGGATGCGCAAAATACTTATTGACAAGTCTCGGTTGGATTGGTAGAAGATTGATTCGTTTTTTGGGGCGTCGCCAAGCGGTAAGGCACCGGATTTTGATTCCGGCATTCACAGGTTCGATCCCTGTCGCCCCAGCCATCATCAATGCAGTTTACCGCTGCATTCACTATATAAAACCTGACGGTCCTTTTCCGGCGGGTAGAGTTTTCGTTGTCCTGAGGGGCGACACTGAGTGGAGCGCAAGCTCCACTTTTTTTTTGCCATCGGCCGGTGGTTGCTTTTTGTGCTATTGCCGTGTACAAAATAGAGTAGTCGATAGAATTAACGGTGCAGCCATCGCGGCGTCATCTACTTGTTGGGAGAAGGTCCGATATGAGCGAGTTTACGACAGGCGATCTGCTCTTTACGCTACTGGTTTCCGGAGTGATTGTGGCGATACTTTTTATGGTTAAGCGTGGCGCCTCAAAATGACTTTGTCTGCAGTATGGTTTTCCGTTGACAAGCCTTCCAAAATGTTGCTTTAATGCGCCAAATTTGCCCACAAATGGTGGACAGCCGACTATTTTCAATCCGGGAGAATTCGTTTTGAATCCTTTGGCCAGTGCGTTAAACGATGGTATTTCGCAACATAACCCAGCTGTGCTTCGGATGTTATCCGAGCTTGGAAGGGAACTCTTTTTTCCTAAGGGTATTCTCAGCCAGTCTGCCGAGGCGAAAGCCAAAGCCCACCGGTTCAATGCCACCATAGGCATTGCCACCGAGGGTGGGTCTCCTATGTATCTCGGTTGCATGCACGAAAAACTTGCGGCCTACGATCCTGCCGACATTTATCCTTACGCTCCGCCCGCTGGCAAGCCCGAGTTGCGTGCGCTATGGCGTGAAAAGATGCTGCGTGAAAATCCTTCCCTGCAGGGCAAGGTCTTCAGCGAGCCCATCGTTACTAGTGCCCTGACCCACGGCCTGTCCATTGTGGCCGATCTTTTTGCCGAAGCTGGCGATACGGTGCTTCTGCCCGATAAACTCTGGGGCAACTATCATCTGACCTTTGCCACTCGCCGTGGTTGTCGTATAAAAACCTATTCGACCTTCAACGCCGAGGGTGGTTTCAATGTAGTCGCCTTCAAGGAGGCCTTGCAGGAAGTGGCCGCCGAACAGGGCAAGGCCGTGGTGCTGCTCAACTTTCCGAATAATCCGAGCGGTTACACCCCGACCGAGGCTGAAGGTGAGGCGCTGGTTGAGGCCCTGATAGAGCAGGCCGCTGCTGGTTGTGCCATCGTTGCTGTTACCGACGATGCCTATTTCGGTTTGTTTTACGAAGATTCACTAAAAGAATCTTTGTTTGGCCGTCTGGCCAATCGTCACCCGAACCTTTTGACGATCAAGCTAGATGGTGCTACCAAGGAAGAGTTTGCCTGGGGATTTCGTACCGGCTTCATCACCCTCGCCGACGGTTCTGCTGATGGGTGTCCCGCTGTATTGGAATCCCTGAGTAAAAAGATCCTTGGCATTATTCGCGGCACTATTTCCACCTGTTCCCATCCTTCCCAGACCTTTGTCATCGAAGCTCTGCGTTCGCCTCAGTTTCTGGTGCAAAAGCAGGAGAAGTTTGAAATTCTCAAGGCTCGGGCCGTTCGCACCAAAGAGGTTCTTGATAGCGGCAATTACGACCAAGTCTGGGAATACTACCCCTTCAATTCCGGCTACTTCATGTGTCTGCGGCTCAAGTCGGTAGATGCCGAGCAATTACGGCTGCATTTGCTCGATAACTATGAAGTCGGCACCATCGCCATCAACAGCACCGATCTGCGTATCGCCTTTTCCTGTATCGCTGAAAATGACATTGCTGAACTGTTTGAATTGATCTATAAGGCTGTCTGTGACCTGACCTGAGGTTAGCTCAGGAAATTAGGTGGCAAGGCATGACCATAAAGACTCTCCACGTCTTATATGGGAGCTGTTATAGTCATTGTACCTGTTGTTTCTGATCCTTTCAGCCCGTTAGCTGCCAAGGATTGAGTATGGTCGTCTATTTTCGGGTTTTGAGGTGTAGCTTTAATCGCTCGCCCAGCGAAGGCCGCCATGGGACTCAATGAACTGAAAAACAACCTGATTCGTAAGCGAATTCTGCCTTCTCTAAGCGGATTGCTACAGGCCGGTAGCGACTGTTTTTTGGTAGGTGGTGCGATTCGGGATGCCTTGTTAAATCGCTGCAGTGACGACTTTGATTTTGCGACTGCGGCCGATCCTACCGATCTGGCGAAAGCCTTTGCCACCGAGCTTGGCGGTAGTTGGTTCATGCTTGATAAACAGCGTCGTCAGAGCCGGGTGGTGGCAGGGCAGGGGCTGGATCGATTCTCCTGCGATTTTTCTCCCTTTCGTGCTTCCAATCTTGAAGGTGATTTACAGCGGCGGGATTTTACCATCAACGCAATGGCCATGGCTTTGCAGCCCTGTGGCAATCTCGGTCCCCTCTACGACCCCCTTGATGGCCAACTCGATTTGCAGCGCAGTCGACTGCGTTGCTGTTCAGCGCAAGTACTGTTTGATGATCCCTTGCGGGTTTTGAAGGGGTTACGCCACGCAATCTGCCTTCAGCTAACCATTGAATCTAGCACTCTCTCTTCTATGCGGCATGCCGCATCAAGTCTCGACCGGATAGCGCCTGAACGTATTCGTAATGAATTGGCCGCTATGCTGGCAGTCTCTCCTGCACGGCGTAGCTTGCTGTGGTTGCAGGAATTCAATTTGCTCGAGTTGTTGTTCGGCAATGCGGCAAAGCCGGGTGTTTCTGGCGTCGGTTTAGCGCGGCTTGATCGGGCTGAAGCGTGGTTGGAGTTTCTTTGTCAGGCGGATGGGAGCGGTTCTCTTGCAGATTTTTTTGGGCAGGAGTTAGAGCAAGGGGTCTCGCGGGCGGTAGCCTTCAAACTGGCTGCCTGGTTTTCTGGCCAAAAGTTTGGCGATGTCCGCTTCATACTGCAAAAACTACACTGCAGCCGTGCCGTTCAACGAGCTATCGACTGTATGCTGGATCTGGAACAATGGCAGGCCGATGAACTGCTGCAATTGCCGCCTGTCGGTCGTAGCCGAGCGCTGTGGGCCGAAGACCTCGGTAGTCACCCTCAGCTGGCAGCCTGCTATCTCGGGCTACTGCTGAACGTCCCCTTTGCCGAGGTCGCGCGTCTGCTGTTGCCTGTGCTGGAGGACTTGAATGGCTATCGTGAAAAGGGTAAGGTGCCTGCTCTGTTGACCGGCGGCTGGCTGCAAAAAACTTTGCAACTACGGGGACCCGCCGTCGGCCGCTGCCTCGCTCTCCTACGTCAGGAAGAAATCGCCGGGCGCGTGACAACCCGGCAACAGGCCGAACATTTTGTATTGAACCATTGGCAGAAAACGGCGGAGAAAACGATTGACAAAGAAACCTAGCGCTCTCTATAATTGGCCCTCTTTATCGGCGGGAATAACTCAGTGGTAGAGTGCAACCTTCCCAAGGTTGAGGTCGCGAGTTCGAATCTCGTTTCCCGCTCCAAAAATCAATTAAAGGGGTCCCGATCATCTGATCGGGACCCTTTTTATATCTGGCTTCGGTTCTCCAACTGAACAGAACAACGCCCCTCTGGCTATTTACATAGGGGCGTTGTTGTTTGTGCAATATCTGGCCC
>MAXT01000114.1:0-2814 GCA_001751225.1 Desulfuromonadales bacterium C00003107
TAGAGTCCCTCAAGATCGTAGCCAACTTCAAACCGCAGCTGCCGACCAGACGGATCGATCACCAGCAATAGCCCGCGGGCGCCACGGGTTTTGTGCCCGACCCCATAATCCTCAAATAACTGCAGAGCCTTTTGATCGAGGTCAGCGGCAGTTTTTTCTAACACCACCACTGCGAGTTCGATATCCTGATTTTGCAACAGACTGCGCTGAAAATCAGCCACCCGCTGCCTTTCAATCGGCGCCATCAGCCCGGCCCGATCGTCAATCGGTGCCTCATTGGTTTGAGGGCAGCCGGTCAACAGCAAAGCGACCAGCATCAGAATTAGAACGCCAAAACGAGACATCGGCCCCTCCTGAAAATCTCAACCAAAACCGTTTTCACCGCCCGTTCGCTCTGCTCACTAGAGAACGCAGAGCACGCAAAGAAAACCCTAAAATAGTATCAACCGAATTGATGTGCCTTTCTCGGCGCTCTCGGCGGCAAAAAGGGGTTTGCTGTTTTTGTGCCTTGTATGATGGCTTCGCAAAAATTCCCCATCCTGCAAGTTTTTGCGAACGAATCTTGCGTGACACACTGGTTACTGATCAGCGTTACAAATTTTGCTTTCGCGAAATCTTCCAACAGTTGTGAATCCGCGGATTACGGGCGAAATCCTTGGGTATGGTAACGGCGGTCAAATCTTCAATTTCCAGATCGGCCAGAGCCTCGCGGTCGAGCTTAAAGCGCCGCAGGTTGTTGGAAAAGAGCAGCACCCCGCCTTCAGCCAAAAGCCCTAGGGCCTGGCGCAACAGGGCAACATGATCCCGTTGTACGTCGAAGGTGCCAGTCATCGATTTGGAATTGGAAAAGCTCGGCGGATCGAGAAAGATCAGATCAAAACTACCCTCGGCCTGCTCTAGCCAGGCCAGGCAATCGGCCTGCAGCAGCCGATGGCGGCCGTCCAGCGAAAAACCGTTCAAAGCCAGATTGCGCTGAGCCCAGTCGAGATAGGTGCGGGACATGTCGACGGTCAGGGACGAAGCAGCACCACCCTTTAAGGCATGCACCGTGGCACTGCCGGTATAGGCAAACAGATTGAGAAACCGTTTGCCGGCGGCCATCTGCTGCACCAAAAAGCGGGTCGGCCGGTGATCGAGAAACAGGCCGGTATCGAGGTAATCAGTAAAGTTGACCCAAAAACGGCAGTTGCCCTCCGCCACCTCGTGGAACTGTTTCTGTTCCTGCAGCTTACGATACTGGGAACGACCGGACTGGCGGCTGCGCACCTTGAGAAAAATCTGCTCCGGCGTCACCGCCAGAGCTTCGGGCAAGGCGGCCATGACCTCCTTGAGACGCTGCCGGGCCATATCGGCATCGACGGTATCGGGCGCCTGGTACTCCTGAACATGCACCCAGGGCCCGTAGAGATCGACGGCCACGGCATACTCGGGCATATCGGCATCGTAAAGACGGTAACAGGAAATATCGTTCTTTTTCGCCCAGCGGCCGATCTGGCGCCGATTTTTCTGCAGGCGATTGGCGAACATTTGAGCCCCGCCACTTAAAGGCGGCGCTGGCTGAGCAGGCCGATGATCCTTTTGGGCGCCGAAGAACCAGCGTTCTTCGATGTCAAAATGAAGCAACTGGCACTGCAAGGCGCCGTTGTACAAGCTATGCTTGCGGCGGGCGCGGATGGCGATCTCTTTCGCTAGGTCGGGATTGCCGGTAAAGACAGCGGCCTTCCAGCCAACGAAGTGACGGCGCAGGTTTTCGCCGAAGCGGCCGTACAGGTGCACCAGTTCGTCCCGCTCGCCGAGGCGTTCGCCGTAAGGCGGGTTGGCGATCAGCAGCCCCGGCCGGTCTTCCATATTCTCCGGAGGCTGTAAATCCGCCAGGTCGGCGGTGGCAAAATGCAGCTGTCCACCGAGCCCGGCCCGGTCGGCATTGAGGTGCGCGGCACGCACGGCCTTAGAGTCGAGATCTCGGCCGGCAATCAGCGGCAGTTGGGCCAAGCCCACCTTGCGCCGTTCCCGGGCCTCCTGCAGCAGCTCCCGCCAGATATCAGGCTGATGACCTTTCCAGCCCTCAAAGCCGAAATACGAGCGCTGCAGACCGGGGGCGATATCGGCGGCCATCAGCGCCCCCTCAATCAGCAGAGTACCGGAACCGCACACCGGGTCGAACAGCGAGCCGCCGTCAGCGGCGATCTGCGGCCAACCGGCACGGAGCAGAATGGCCGCAGCCAGATTCTCCTTCAGCGGCGCCAACACCCCTTCGGTACGATAACCGCGGCGATGCAGACTCTCTCCCGACAGATCGATACTGAGGGTCGCCTGATCCTTGTCAAGATGCAGATTAAACCGCACATTGGGACGCTCCACATCGACAGAAGGCCGTGTGCCGCAATGCTCGCGAAAGTGGTCAACGATGGCGTCCTTGAGCTTGAGACCCGCATACTGGGAGTGATTGATCTGCGATCTAACCGCCTGGCAGGAAACCGCCAGGGTACCCTCGGCAGACAGATGCTCCTCCCAGGGTAGCAGCAGCGCTTCAGCGTAAAGTTCCTCCGGACTCGCCGCGGCAAAACGAGCCACCGTCAGCAACACCCGACTAGCCAGTCGAGACCAGAGACAGACCCGGTAGGCTAGTGCAAGATCGCCGGCAAAAGCGACCCCAGCACGGGTTTCAGATATTTCCAAAGCGCCCAGAGCACGCAGTTCCTCGGCCAGCAACGGCTCCAAGCCTTTAGGAGCAGGGGCGAACAATTCATATTGAGTCATGTATAAGTCCGTAATTCGTAATTTGTAATAGGTAATAGGTGATTGGCCAGCCGT
>MAXT01000114.1:2900-3928 GCA_001751225.1 Desulfuromonadales bacterium C00003107
AACTCATTGAATACGATGTGAAACAGGGGCACAACGAGGGCATAGGTCAACAGGGTGATCAACAGGATGCTGAGCAGGTTGAGTCCCAAGCCGCTGCGAACCATTTGCGGGATGGTGATGTAGCCGGAACCGAACACGATGGCGTTGGGTGGCGTGGCCACCGGTAGCATGAAGGCGCAGGAAGCCGCCAAGGCGGCCGGAATCAACAACAGCAGTGGGTTCTGTCGCAGACCGATAGCCACCGCCGCCAGCACCGGCATAGCCATGGCGGCGGTAGCGGTATTGGAGGTCAGTTCGGTGAGAAAGATAATCAATGCGGTCACCGCCAACAGCAGCACCAGCAACGGGGCCTCTTGCAGCAGAATCACCTGGCCACCGATCCAGCTCGACAAACCGGTGCTCTCAAAGCCGGCCGCTAGGGACAGGCCGCCGCCGAACAGCACCAGCACGCCCCAGGGCATCCTTGCGGCCCACTGCCAGTCCATGACGAAACGCCGGCAGCGCCAATCGACAGGAAGCAGAAACAGCAGCAAAGCGCCGGTCATAGCAATGCTTGCATCGCTGAGCATGGCTCCATGGGGAAGCAGAGGGGCCAACCAACTACGGCCGATCCAGGTCAGGGCGGTCAGAACAAAGACCAGCGCTGTCCAGCGTTCACCAGGCTGCATGGGACCGAGCTGGCGCAGCTCGTTGAGAATGATCTCCCGCCCCCCGGGAACCCGCTTCAGGCGCAGGGGATAGGCCCATCGGGTCAGCCATAACCAGGTCAGGGGCAGCAGCACTACTGCCAGAGGCACGCCGATCAGCATCCAGCGGGCAAAGGTGATTTCATAGCCATAAACGGTCTGCAGATAGCAGGCGAGCACCATATTTGGCGGGGTACCGATCAGGGTAGTCACACCGCCGATGGTGGCGGCATAGGCGATGCCCAGCATTAGATTGATACCAAAATGAAATCGGCCCGAGGCAAAGTCAATCTCCCCCTGCAGCCCTTCCTTACGTCCGGCCTCGGCCACATGCTCGATGAT
>MAXT01000114.1:3960-4752 GCA_001751225.1 Desulfuromonadales bacterium C00003107
GCCGACAAAAAAGCTGCCGCCAGCATAAAACCGAAAATCAGGCGGCCGGGCGAGAAACCGACGGTTCGTACTACCTGCATAGCAATGCGCCGGTGCAGATTCCAACGCTGCATAGCCAGGGCAATGATGAAACCGCCCATAAACAAAAAAATCAGCTGATTGGCGTAGGGGACCGCAGCTTGGGACATGGGCATGATGCCGAGCAACGGCAACAGCACCAGCGGCAGCAGACTAGTGGCTGGAATCGGAATCGCCTCGGTCATCCACCAAGTAGCCATCAACAGCGCCACGGCCAGCATGCGCTGGCCTTCAGGAGCCAGCCCAGACGCTGTCGGCAACAGCAGGCAGGCAGCGAACAGCAGGGGACCCAGCAGTAGGCCGCATTGCCGCCGCAGGGAGCCGGTAGGCACATCGGCCACCGCCTCCAGCGAAGCCTTACCAGGCACCTTGAATTCCATCACTCACTGGCCTTGACTGCGGATGCCGGGCGAAAAGCCTTAAGGCGCTTTTCGTCAGTCTGCAAAGAAGGTCCGCCGAGCAGTTCGATGCAATAGGGAATAGCCGGAAACACCGCATCGAGACATTCGGCGATAGCCTTGGGCTGGCCGGGAAGATTGACGATCAGCGAACAGCCGCGAATGCCAGCGGTCTGGCGGGACAAAATAGCAGTCGGCACCTTTTCCAACGACACCTTGCGCATCAACTCGCCGAAACCGGGCATCAGCTTGTCGCACACCGCTTCGGTGGCCTCGGGCGTAATATCCCGCGCGGCCGGACCGGTGCCGCCGGTGG
>MAXT01000114.1:4777-5972 GCA_001751225.1 Desulfuromonadales bacterium C00003107
AATTCATCGGGGATCACCCGCAGCACCTCCCGGCACTCCGACACAAGCACCTGCCGCAGGTAATCGACAATCGCCGGCCCACCGCGATCCACATACTCGCCCCGGCTGGCCCGATCAGAGACGGTGACAATACCAATATTGGCGATCCGTTGTGTACTCATAGCCTCTCCTGTAATTAACGTTACCGGGCATTGCTACAACATACGCCATGTCACCATTTGCCTACAGACTCTGCTGCCACGCTCATGCCGTTGCTTTCAAGCTCGAAAGCAAGGTGACAAAATTTGTCAGACAGATTCCACAACCTGCGGTGACCGTCCCCGTAGCGTTCCCGCCTATCCAAACAAGGCAGGCACGTCCTCTGTGCAAGAAATCACCCCACCTGCAAATCCATACGCCATATCGACTCCGCTCAAAGCATCGATAGAAAAAGGATTTTGGGCTGATGCGCCCACCTGTGACCTGGAGAGTAGAAGCTGTGTAAAGGACCAAACCCTTGATGTTTTTCACACAAAGAACACAGAGAACACGAAGACCGGCCAATTCAAATCAAGCAATACGAGTTAAGATTTCCTACGTGTTCTTCGTGCTCTGTGTGGAGATAAACATCCATCCCTTGTGCAAATCCCCGAACCATAGCAACGCAGAGCGGCCGCTCTGCTCTAGAACCATCCCATAAAAACAGCAAGGTCTCTTTCCGCACGCCAATCCGGCTATTTAGCCTGACACATTTTGTCAGCTTGTTTCTCTATAAAACCTGCTTTTCGTCTAGCCATACCTAAGCTTCTTAAAAACCCACCATAGATATGGATATTACCATTATTTTTCAGCAACCTACAATCCGCCAACAAACAAGGCACGACCCTTGCTAACAATAAAGATAACACCAACTTTTAAAGACAGGGGCCGCCATGAAGAGCTACTATAAACTGACTATCACCGCTCTGTTGATACTGACCACCCTGTTGCTGACCTGTCCCAGCCTATTGCTGGCGCAAAACGTTGAGCTCGCCTGGGATCCCAGCGAAAGCGAAGACGTAGCCGGCTACAAAATCTACTATAAGGCCGATTCCACCGAATTACCCCTGGATGGCATCGAGGCCCTGGAAGGACCGTCGCCAATCGACGTCGGCGACGTAACGTCCTTCACCCTGACCGAACTGCCGGAAGGATCGGTCTACTACTTCCGCGCCAC
>MAXT01000115.1 GCA_001751225.1 Desulfuromonadales bacterium C00003107
TTCTCTTAGCACCGCACGATACGAACGCGGCCATTGTAGTTATCCAGCACAGAGAGTGATATGAATCAGAGATTCTGAGGACAGTATATCCAATTTCTGAAAATATAATACACTGCCCCCGGAACTCGTTCTTGTGACTGGTTTGCTCCATTTGGCTGAAAGTCGCGTATTCCAGTTTTGGGTTCATCGGCAGATTCACCAGCCAATAATGCCATCATTTTATTGAACAATTAAATAACGTCCCTAGAGGCCTTTCGAATAAGAAATCACTCTACTTCGACTTAATGTTTAAAATCTTACCAATGAAACCTTTAAAGAAAAAATCATCATAGAATTTCTGACCATATCCTTCAGTGTTGTAAAATCCACGGGTGATGTAAATCATTACAATGAAATAAGAAAACAAGATACTATAAGGGGCGATAATCAAAAAGGTCATCCAAGAGCTAAGGCATGCTATTACGATTCCTCCCCCGACAATGAATGAATATCGCAAGAATATCTCTGGCCCATAACTCTCTGGAACATGCGTTCTCCAGACGAATCCTGCTGCATCTGTTTTTACTTTAATAGTATACCGGGTTACCTCGTTAATTTCTAATCTAAATATATGGCACACCAATAAGACAATTATTAACAACAACCCAATAAATGAGAATAGGAGGCTAAATACGCTGAGGACGGGAATTTTTAATTCCAGATTGATGTTTAATAAAAATAAAATCAAACAACCTGGTATTGCTGACAATACACAGAAGGTCAACATGTTTATCCATCTGATGATAATATCTAAAAACCAATGTTTGCATGTGCCAAGTAAGTACTTATTCCACCGGGACATATCTATATATCCATTATAAATAGAGGACATAACAGATAGAAACAAATAAATAATTAGGAATATGGGCAGGGATACAGATATATCCATAGACATTGCCTTCTGTAGAAATACTATTTCAGTCATTTTTTATCCTCATTTTGAAAATTAAGACAAGGTTCCCGAAAGGCACGTCTTTTGATGCCGAACGATGTGATAACCGGCGTCGACGAACAGCTTCAAGCACCACCAAGATCTTTGGGAAGCACCTGCATCTTTCGGCCGGTTGATTAGATGGTGTAGTGGTTCAATAACCCCGGACAAGATAAATCTGAATAAATTAGACAGGAACTATTTTCATTGGCAGACTTTCGGTTGTCAACCTAAAACCCTCCCTGCCCCTTCCGCCCCCCAAGGGAAAGTTGCTATAATGACAGCAACTTTTCACCATCCACCCAGTAAACAGCACTCGGAGCCCACCCATGAACCCAGCCAACCTGTCCGGCCCGATCCTGATCGTCGAGGACGACCGCAACACCGCGGCGCTGGTGACGACCTATCTGCAACGGGAAGGTTTCACCACCCTGGAGGTGCACGACGGGGCGCAAGCCTTGGAGGTAGCCCGACGGGAAAAGCCGGGCTTTGTGATTCTGGATGTGATGCTGCCGGGGATGGACGGCTGGGAGATCTGCCGCGAGCTGCGCAAGGTGTCGGAAGTGCCGATTCTGATGCTGACCGCGCGAGAAGAAGAGATCGACCGGGTGCTGGGGCTGTCGCTGGGGGCTGACGATTACGTGGTCAAACCTTTCAGCCCCCGTGAGCTGGTGGAGCGGGTAAAAGCCATCCTGCGCCGAATGCGGCCCGTCGCATCGATAAACACAGAAGTTCTTCAGCACGACGGCCTGACCCTCGACCCTGAAAAACATAGAGTAACGGTGGACGGCGAGACGATGGCTTTGACCGCCGTGGAATACAAACTGCTCTACGCCCTGATGCGCTCGCCAGGGCGCGTGCAAAGCCGCGAGGAACTGCTCAACCGACTTTATGACCATGGGGAAACAGTAATCGACCGGGTGGTGGATGTGCACATCGGCAAGCTGCGCCAGAAAATAGCTGATGACCCCAATGAGCCCCGCTACATTCACACGGTGCGTGGTTTCGGCTATCGGTTCGCCGACGAGGAAGGGTGAGGCCATGAAAGAGCCGATCAAACAGCGCCTGCTTTGGAAACTGTTGCTAGTCAACGTGGTGCCGGTGATCGCCGTGGTGGTACTGACCATCTGGCTGGCTATTGACCGACTGGCGGCTAACTACTTCATGGTGCTGATGGATGACTACATGATCGAGCCGGTGGAAACCCATCGAGCCTTTCTTACCGCCATAAATTATTACCTGCTCTGGGCCAGTCTGGCCGGTCTACTGCTTGCGCTGCTGCTCAGTTATCTGCTTACTCGCAGAGTGCTGCGCCCCCTGTCGCAGATGGTGACGGCGACCCGCGAGGTGGCCGCAGGTAACTTCGCCACCCGAATCGAGATCAAGGTCAACGACGAAGTAGGAGAATTGGGCAGCGCTTTTAACTGCATGGCCGACAGCCTGGAACGGGTTGAGAAGCTGCGTAAGACGATGGTCGCTGATGTTGCCCATGAATTGCGTACCCCCCTGACCAACCTGCGCGGCTACCTGGAAGGCCTCAGCGACGGTATTTTGCCGCCGGAGAAACAGACCTTTGTTATGTTGCAAAAGGAGAACCTGCGCTTGGTGCATCTGGTAGAGGATCTGCAGCAACTGGCCAAGGCCGACGCAGCCGACGCCTATCTCAACAGGCGGGATTTGGATGTGGGCGACTTGATCGGTGAAATGTTGGCCCTCTATCGACCCAACTTTGAAGAGAAAGAAATCTCTATCTCCTGCACCATTCCTCCACAAGCAACGCGCATTAACGGCGACCACGACAAGCTGCTGCAGGCGGTCCGCAACCTGTTGGAGAACGCATGGAAGTACACACCCACTGGAGGCCGTCTGACTGTGAGCAGCGTGGATAGCGCCGCAGGGATCAAAGTAGCCTTTGCAAATAACGGCGCCCCCATCGCTGCCGACGACCTTCCTTTGATCTTTGAGCGGTTCTACCGCACCGACGCTTCTCGCTCCCGCGAAGCTGGTGGCGCCGGCCTCGGTCTGGCCATCGTTAAACAGATTATCGAAGCCCACGGCGGCAAGGTCGGCGCCGAGAGCGACGCCTCGCGGACCTGTATCTGGTTCTGGTTGCCGGGGAAGGGACGTGAAGCATGACGCGTAATGAGTAGTCGGCATCAGCAGCTACGCCTTACGCCCGCCCCTGCCTTTCGTCTCCATCCAACTTTGCGGTACAATATCCTCAATGCTTTACTGAATCTTTACCGGGCCTTGTCCGCCCCTTTACCTGCTTGCGCTATGGTGCAGATAACCACAACACAAGCCAAGGAGGTTCATCGATGGCACACGGAACGAAAACCCTACTGACCCTGCTCTCGGCTCTGCTGCTCGGTCTGCCACTGGGCGTAGGCATCGCAAGCGCAGAACAGATCCGAATTTTTTCCGTCGAACAAGGGGAGTACCTCATGAGCGACAAAGTCGTCAAAAGCGATGCGGAATGGAAAGCGCAACTCGATCCCATGCAGTACCATGTGTTGCGCGAAGAAGGCACAGAGCGCGCCTTTAGTGGTCAATACAATGACCACCACGAAGCGGGTATCTACCGCTGCGCCGGCTGCGGCCTTGAACTGTTCCGCTCTGATACCAAGTTCAAATCAGGCACCGGCTGGCCGAGTTTCTATGCTCCGATCGCTGCGGAGAATGTGAAGCTGAAAAAGGACCGAAAATTCTTTATCGTGCGCACCGAAGTGGTCTGTCCCCGCTGCGGCGGCCATCTTGGCCATGTGTTTGATGACGGTCCGGCACCTACCGGCAAGCGTTATTGCATAAATTCCGCTGCCCTCGACTTCACCGCCAAGCAGTAATGCGCAGCCAGCAAGGAGACGACCATGAAACGACTTGCACTTCTGGGATTGACTCTGCTGGCCGCTGGGCTGGTAACTGTTGTGGCTGCAGACAAAAAGGACGGGGATATGACAGAAACTAAACGGACGGCGGCCGTAGTGGCCCACACGGAATTGGCAATCTTTGCCGGGGGCTGTTTCTGGTGCATGGAGTCCCCCTTTGAAAAGCTGGCGGGGGTACTATCGGTGACCTCCGGCTATACTGGCGGGCAGAAACTTAACCCGACCTACCACGAAGTCTCCGCGGGCGGTACCGGCCATACTGAAGCGGTCGAAATCGTCTTTGATCCTTCCCAAATCAGTTATCCACAGCTACTTGAGACCCTGTGGATGAACATCGATCCGACGGACGGCAACGGCCAGTTTGTAGACCGGGGAAACCAGTACCGTTCGGGGGTTTTTTACCTAAACGAAGAACAGCGACTGTTGGCCGAAGCGTCGAAACAGGCCCTGGAAGACTCTGGGCGCTTCGATAAACCGATTGTCACTGAGATCGTGGCGGCCTCAACCTTTTATCCGGCCGAGGACTATCACCAGGATTACTATAAGAAAAACCCGCTGCGCTACAAGTTTTACCGCTACAACTCAGGCCGGGATCGCTTTCTGGACGAGGAATGGGGCGAAGAACGGCACAACGAATAAGCTTAGCCACGACTGACAATAGCATCAAGGCCCGTCCCCACGAATGCGGAGACGGGCCTTATTTTTACCGGGTGTGGAGGTGGCTAATTTGACTGCCTAAAATTTAGGCAAACAGGTAATTCCTTCGAAAAATCAATGGACACCACCGGTCCCTTTCAGTCTATGAGGGGGGTTTTGCACAGCCTCCGTGGATAGAACAGGGCTAACCTGCTCGGCCTGCCAACGGTTGCCCCAGTCCCCCTATGCGAACCGGTCTCGCCCTGGCCTGCCGTTGTGGATAACCCGGGCATTCGGGGGGCGCAGAACAGCTTCAAACCGGTTTCGGTGTCGGCTGTTTTATTGAAGCCGGAAGCGCAACGGTCTGGTCCTTGCCCCTCCTTTTCGACTCGTAGAGGGCGCTGTCGACCCGCATCATGAGATGATCCAGGGTCTCGCCTTCTTCATAGGTTGCCACGCCGCAACTGATGGTCACCGCCGCCGAGTCACCACCGAAGCCGGCCAGCAATTGCTGGCTGCGAACCTCGGTCCGTAGCCGTTCCGCCACCTGCCGGGCCTGGCCTAGCTCGTTGTGAAGCAAAAGGACGAATTCATCGCCGCCCCAGCGGACTACTCGGTCGTTCTGGCGGATATGGCCGCCGGCGAGGTTGACGATCTCTTTCAGCACGTGATCGCCGGCCATATGCCCGAACTGATCGTTGACGGCCTTGAAATCGTCAATATCGAATAGAATAACGGAAAAGGGCGCCCCCTGCCGCTTGCTCAGGTAGCAAGCCATCTCGAAACGACGGTCAAACTCCCGCCGGTTGCAGGCCCCGGTCAGCTTGTCGATGGTGGCCATCTCCTCGAGCTGGCCCTGAAAGCGGTTGAGGATATAGACGGTAATGGCGAGGATGGCGCAAATAATCAAGCCATCGATAGCAAAATTTTTATACAGGTTACGGCGAAGGCCGGCCAAGGCCTGGGTCTCGTCCTGCTCAACGAACAAAAACCACTCAAATTCAGGGAGGTAGCGGGAGGTTAGCAGAATATGCCGGCCGTCTCGCCAGAAGTCGAAGGAACCACTGTCCGATTTGACGTTCAGTACTCGCTCTCCCAGCTCCCCCAGCCCTTCCAGAGCGGAGATATTCACCCGATCAACCAGGCTCTGGTCCTTGTGCACCTTGATCAGGCCGTGCTGGTCGACCAAATAGATGTCCCGCCCGTAGCGCTGCCGGTAGGATTTAAGGAGATTGGCCACCATTTCCATATTGAGTCCGACACCGGTCACACCGAGCAGCTGGCCCTCGTAGTCGTTAAGTCGGTGATTGATAAAGATGGGCAGGCTATTCTCCGCCGCCTCGTTGGTGTCCACCACCAGATCATATGGCTTATTCAGGGCCTTAAAGTCGTAATACCAGATGTCGTGAGCATCTTCCGGGCTGATCTTTTTTTGAATGCCGTTGAAGTGATAGTAGCGCCCGGTGCGCTCGGAGACGAAAAAGGTCGAGGAAAAGCCGTATTTTTCCTCGATCTCCTGCAGATAGCGAAGGATCTTATCCTCCTCCCGCTCACCGCCGAGGGCCCAGTCCTTGAGAAAGGTATCGTTAGCCATCAGCGACGAGATGAAGATCGGCCGCATCAGGTCAGATTGAATTTCAGAATAGATATTGTCGCGGGTCAGGGGTAGCGCATGGTCGACGATACCCTTGCGCACCGTGCGGCTGGAGGCCAGGTAGTTATTGATGTTGGTCAGAACAAAACCAACAATGAGGATAATACTTACCGACAGAATCAATTTTGTTTTCAGGGTCATGCGTCGCATTTAATTCTCTCGGCTGAACAAGCAGAGTCAGCGTTAAAGCAACCCAGGTCAACAATAAGAACTTGCGCCTGCAACTGCCGACATATCGGGTCATAAAATATTCAGCGTTTTTTCTTAAGCTTCCCCTTTAGATATTTTTTACTGCCTTGCTTGATGTCATAATATTTAACCGCCAACCGCCAAAACGAAGAAAACGGTCTGCCCCAATGCTCGCAATAACACTGAATCAACAGTTCGCGATCCGGCCAGTCAAGCTTATAGCAGATCCGTATCAGATCTAAAATACGCAAACGCCCAACAAGAGCCTTCTTCTCCAATTTGGCTCGGCCGATATCAATCAGGTAAGGGGTAATTTTACCGTCCTCATCCTGGGTGAGCATGAGGTTACCCACGGAAAGATCCCGATGCAGGATGCCGGCATTGTGCATATTGCAAATAAAGCCAGTCAACAGATCAAACCACTTCTGTTTATCTAGCCCCCGGTACTCTGTTTGCCCTTGCCGAAAAGCGTTGCACACCTGGCGTGAGGAAAAAGCCCCGGGGATAAATTGACAGATATAGTAGCTGTCCCTGACCCCGCTATTGTGGTGACGCTCATAAAAGGCCACTGGCAAGGGCGTGCTGATGCCCTTCTGCAACATCCTGGAGGCGGTATTCCAGTGGCGCAGCCCCTTACTTGGCTTGAAGAGATAAAGCAGGCGCTTGCTGCCCCGCGGGCGATTGAACTTGACCGTCAGCTGCCGCTTCTCATCGAGAGGATGGGCGATATTCCACAGCCGGTTGCGGCGATCCCGCAGCACCGCCAGTTCGGCTTTCTGCACCACTTCATCCGGAGCCAATCGGTCGCCCAGCGTCGAGGAAGGCAACTCGTCGGTGGTGGTAAAAGCGCCGCGCCAGTGGTGGTTCTCCCAGGGCAAGGCCTGCACCTTGGGCATGGCAACGTAAATGATATCTGTTTTGCTCTTTTTCAACACGGATCGGCGCTCCGGTAATTGTTGGCTGGTCAGCCGCGGAAAATCGATAAAAAGCGGCCGTTCGTTGATCGCCACAGGTGAATCGACGATTTTGCCGCAAGCATGGGTAAAAATAGCGCCGGCCAGTTGCTCCGCGCTGTACAGCCCATCTAGCCGAAAGGCCTGGCTGTCACGGCACCAACAAACATGAAACACCTCATTGTCGGCGCCGGTAAAGGCAAAAAAACTGACCCCGTTGACGTCACTGAAGGCCCAGTCGCAGTGGGCACTGCGCAGGCGCTGGGCAACATGACCTAGAGCAAAAAATGCCGGAGTCACAGTAAAGTTGTCGACATCACCACGGACTCGTTTGTAAAAGCTTGAATGATCGATGGTGGGATAGTCCTCGGCCAGATCATCGATCAAACCATCACGCCCGCAGATCATCGGTCCCCAGTAGACCCGGCTCAGGGAACCGCTGGTTGCGGCCAACAGCAGGTAGCGGGCCAGGTAGTCAACCTTCTTATCCTGCGGATAGAGGGACCAGCGGCGCAGCCGTTTGGTCGACCAGAACTTACAGGTCGAAAAAGTCTTCTGGCAGCCGGCCTTTTTTCCCAAAGACTGCAAAATATGCGCTTTTTTGACCAGATTGAGTTTTAGCAGGTTAGTCGCCCAACGCCCTAGAACACGATGGTCATAGGCCTCAGGTTCGATAACCCGTTCGACAAACAAGTTGTTGGTATGAATATCGGGAGCCCGTGAAATACGCCGCATGGCAGACAAAATGGCGGCGTTGTAAACCGGCTCAAAATCTTGAATATTTGGTCCGGCCAGAATGACGGTATGATCTTTCGCTGCCTCGCAGGCGATCACCCAGGCCTGCAGATAGCTGCGAGGACCAAAGCCAGACCACTTCTTGCGATTGGGGGTGCTTCCGATTTCGAAAACCTCCACCCGCTGGGCATAGCGGCTGAACACCTCGGCAACAAAGGTCCGCCATTGCTCCTGCACTCCCTTGTCCGCCAGCATCTTTTTGGCCATGTCCAAGGGCGGGAGAACCACTAGAGAAACCTCAAATTTCTCATCAAGGAGTTTATCAAGAAATCTGGTCGCCGGGCCGTCAAAGCTACAGTAACTGAATCCCATCCGCACATTATTGATGCCGAGCTCCCGAAGGCGGTCCAAGACATAATCATCGCAACGCTCGTCCTCGGAAGAAGCGATATTTATACCGAAAAAGTCTTCAGGAATTCGCAGGGGAGCCTTCGATTTATGACTCAAATAGCCCCAGGTGAACGGCGAGAGCAGGCCGGTGATGATATCCCCTAAGGCGAGGGGCAAACAATAACGGCGTTGAAGTAATTTATTCAAAACAAAATCTGACCTATCAAAAAGACGTTTAAGTTCGAATATGCGATCAGTCGCAGTATCGCCAGCAGATAAAGTACACGCTCTGATGGCTAGAAATTTCTACTAAAGGAAAGACACCAAAACAACCTGTGTTTCTTACACCAGCCCTTGTATTGCTGTCAAATCGAGAGGTGGATAACTACTATCTTCAGCTGACAAAAGATGCAGAGGAAGAGGACCCGTAAATCAGGGAACATATTCAAACCCATCAACCAAAAACCATTGTTCATTTTGTCTTCTGGACCGTCAACTTACTGTAGCAACACGACCTATTTCAGTATCATTCCACCAGTTCCTGCCGCACCTTGTTAAGCGTTCCTCCTGCCAGCAGGCTATCTCGCTGGCGTTTAGGTACGTCCAGCAAGGCGATGACCTCGTCACCGTTCAACTGCACAGGAATTTCCGTATCGCCCCGTTCGACGCGCTGTCGCACTTCACCGATTTCAAGCACCATGCCCTCTGCCAGCCGGTCGTAATCGGCCTGATTCTTAAAAATCAATGGCAGAACACCGAAATTGCACAGATTGGCCTGGTGGATGCGGGCGAAACTTTTGGCCAACTTGACCCGGACACCAAGATAACGGGGCGCCAAAGCGGCGTGTTCGCGACTGGAACCTTGACCGTAGTTATCTCCGCCGACCACTGCCACATCGCCCAACTCGCGACAGCGGGCATGAAATTCGGGATCAAGCTGATAGAAGACAAATTCGCTGATCGCCTCAATATTGGAGCGCAAAGGCAATACTTTGTTGCCGGCAGGCATAATACCATCGGTAGAAATATTGTCGCCGACCTTAATTGCCACGGTCAGCCGCAAAGTCTCGGGCAGGGGATCAAATTCGGGAAAGGGTTTAATGTTGGGACCGCGCACCACCTCGGTAAGGCGCAATTCCTCACGGGGATAGACTACCGATGAGCGGTCTATAAGCCGCTTCGCCGGCTCTTCAATCTGTGGGTAGGCCAGCTGCTGGCTCAGTTCCCGGGGATCGGTGATGACCCCGGTCAGAGCGGCAGCCACCGCCGTCTCAGGAGAGCATAGGTAGACCTGGTCACCCTTGGTGCCAGAGCGGCCGGGAAAGTTGCGGGGAAAGGTACGCAAACTGACCTGCCCGGTGCCGGGCGCCTGGCCCATGCCGATGCAGCCGAGACAGCCGGACTGGTGAATTTTGGCCCCGGACATCATCAACGGAAGAATGCCGCCAGCCTCGGCAATGTTTTCCAGCACCTGGCGGCTACCGGGATTGATGTGCAGATCGGTCTCCGGGGCGCTGTGGCGTCCTTCGAGGATGCGCACCACCCGCAACAGATCCTTATAGCCGCTGTTGGCGCTAGAGCCGACTATCACCTGATCGACCTTCGTTCCGGCCACCGCGGCCACCGCCACCACCTTGCCCGGCGAGGAAGGGCAGGCGATGAGGGGCTCAACCGTGGAAAGATCGATCTCGTCATATTCATCGTAACTGGCGCCCCCATCGGCGGCCAGGGGCTGCCAGGCCTCTTCTCGCCCCTGAGCGGCCAGATAGGCTCGGGTCTGCTCGTCGGAAGGGAATAGAGAACTGGTGGCGCCGAGTTCAGTGCCCATGTTGCCGATCGCCGCCCGATCCTCGACGGACAGGGTGGCGACTCCGGGGCCATAGTATTCCACCACCTTACCAACGCAGCCCTTGACATCGTAGCGACGCAACATCTCAAGGATGACATCCTTGGCGCTCACCCAGTCGGGCAATTTACCCGTCAGCCGAACTCCCAAAACGTTTGGACAGGGCAGATAATAAGGCCGTCCGGCCATGGCCAGAGCCACATCGAGCCCGCCGGCGCCCATGGCCAACATGGACAAGCCGGCAGCGGCCGGGGTGTGACTGTCGGCGCCAAGCAGGGTCAAACTGGGGCGGCCGAAATTTTCCAGATGCACTTGGTGGGAGATGCCGTTGCCGGGCCGGCTGAAATGGATGCCGTAGCGGGCGCAGGCGCTCTGCAGGTAGCGGTGATCATCTGCATTGCGGAAGTCTGTCTGCAACAGGTTATGATCGACATACTGGGCAGCTAGATCGACCCGCACTCGTTCTAAACCAAGGGCCTCGAATTCGAGGAGTGCCATGGTGCCGGTAGCATCCTGCAGCAGGGTCTGATCGATACGGATGGCAATCTCTGCCCCGGAATCAAGAGTTCCTTCCAGGAGATGAGCGGCAACAATTTTTTCGGTCAGGTTGTGAGCCATGACAACTCCCTTTATCGGGCAATAGTTACAGTGGCAAAACGATACAACAGACGGAAAAATTAAGGGCCGCTTGCATTCCCGGCCCCCTTCTGTTAAGTAAAAAGCGCTTTAATTATACATCAATGGAGGAATTAAGATGAGCGCATTCTTCGCCACCCTGGAAACCATCCTGCAAGAGACCTTTCTCGGCATTAGCTTGAGCCGCTTTGCCGGCGCCTTCTTGGTGCTGATCGCGGCACTGATAATGAAAAAGGTCTTCGCCCACCTGTTTGTCAAAGTGATTTTCCCCCTGGCAACCCGCACCAAAAGCCGCTACGACGATCTCTTTTTACAGAGCATCCGAAAACCGGCGGAATTTCTGCTAGTCATCATCGGGATGTTCATTGCCCTGCAGATACTGCAACTGCCAACCGAACCCGCCAACCTGCGGCGCGGCGCCTACGGTCTGTTCAAGGGCCTGGTGACCTTTGACATTGCCTGGGCGCTGTTCAACCTGGTGTCGCTCCTCGAAGCCTCTCTCGCCGGCTGGGTAAGTAAGACTGAATCGACCCTCGACGACCACCTGCTGCCTTTCATCCGCAAGAGCGTGCGGACCTTCATCGTCTTTTTGGCCTTGATCATGACCATTCAGAATCTCGGCTATTCCATCTCCGGCCTGCTCGCCTCCCTCGGTATCGGCGGTCTGGCGGTGGCCCTGGCGGCCAAAGACACCTTGTCCAACATCTTCGGTTCGATGATGATTATTCTCGACCGGCCCTTTCACATCGGTGACTGGATCAAAACCGGCGACATGGAGGGTACCGTCGAGGAGATTGGTTTTCGCTCGACCAAGATCCGCACCTTTGCCAAGACCCTGATCACGGTACCGAACAACATCATCGCCAACCTGTCGGTGGACAACATTAGCCGCATGCCCAAGCGGCGCATCAAGCTGACCGTCGGCGTGACCTATGAAACCAGCCCGGAGCAGATGCGCCGGGCCGTGGAGGCAATCCGCAACTTGTTGCGGACTCACTCCGCCATCGACCAGGATTTCTTCCTAGTCAACTTCACCGAATTCAATGCCTCGTCCCTCGACATCCTGGTCTACTGCTTCACAAAAACGACGATGTGGGGCGAGTACCTCGACGCCCGAGAGGACGTCTGTTTGCAGATCATGGATATTCTCGAAGCCCACGGCATGGAGATCGCCTTTCCGAGCCGCAGCATCTATCTACGCAATATCGACGAAGAAGAGGCTCTGCCGCTGGTGGAGCAC
>MAXT01000116.1 GCA_001751225.1 Desulfuromonadales bacterium C00003107
ATCTAATACAGGCAATTCCGACACAAGCGATGTGTTTGAGTTTAGCGACAGCTTGACCTTTCAAGCTGGACCTTCCATCCGCTGGAATCTGTTCAACTACGGCCGCATCAAAAACCAGGTTCGCATCGAAGATGCCCGACTTGAACAGTTATTAGTTAACTATCGCAATGTTGTACTGCAGGCGGCTCGTGAAGTTGAAGACGCCATGACCGGTTTTGCCAGGGCTGAGGAACAGGCTGACTTTCTGGGTAAAGGTGTAGCAGCAGCCAAGCGTGCTTCTGAACTGGCAATGATTCAGTATCGTGAAGGGGTCATCGACTACCAGCGGGTGCTCGACACCGATCGTTCTCTCACTGAGCAGCAAGACAATCATACCTCTACTCGTGGGGAGATAGCTCTTAACCTAATCGCTCTGTACAAGGCCCTTGGTGGCGGATGGCAGATGCGACTAGGACAAAATTTTGTGCCGGAGCCGATGCAGCAGGAGATGAGCGAACGAACGGATTGGGGCCAACTACTTGAAAAAGGTAAGAAGCCTCTGTGGCGAGCGCCTGACTGGTAAGCTAATATTTATGAGAGTATCTGCGCAGAATGAAAAAATCCCTATTTTGGTGAAGCGCCTAGCCCCGTATTTATATTGGATAGACACAGAATACTTCCAAATGAGAAAGCTTGATTAACCGAGAGGTAAATCACCGATGTCCGCCTTGATGGCATGCCACGGATGCGATCTTCTGACTCAGCCCCCCCTTCCACGGCGTGGAGCAGCGTACTGCCCACGTTGTGGCACGCTGCTCCTGCGTTCCAAGCCAAACAGCATCGAACGATCTTTGGCGCTGGTTCTGGCCAGCATGGTCCTTTTTGCGGTCGCCATCAGCTTCCCTTTTCTGTCGATGAAAACCGGTGGTTTTGAACAACAGACCAACTTAATCACCGGCGTCAGGCTACTCTATCTGCAAGGGATGAACTTTTTGGCAACCGTAGTCCTGTTGACCTGCATACTTTTCCCATTGCTACAGATGGTCGGATTGCTCTATGTGCTATTGCCCTTTTTTCTGAAAAGGCGCGTGCCACGGTCTGTGAATATGTCTTACCTGTCAGCAGAACAATCGGTGCTGGCGCTTTTTTGCTTATTTTTTCAGCAGCAGTGATCCCATCCATAACCGGCATGCCAACATCCATCACAATCAATATTGACTTATGAGACACGGCCTGTTCAACTGCCTGTTGTCCATTTTCCGCTTCAATAATGTCTGTAAACCCGTAACGTACCAACGCTTCTGCCACAAGCCGGCGATTCTCTTTCTTATCATCAACAACCAGTGCTTTTTTCACGAAATCATTCCTCCAGCCTTTTTGCCTTAAGGTTGATAACAAACGTGCGAATCTTCGCTGGTGTCATTTGCATATTCAATGCCGCGGTCCTCTGCGGCTCAAAAGCCGGAGCCTCGGAATCTTGCTCCGGGTAAACTTCCTCAAAAAAAGGCCCCTTGCATCAAGGGGCCTTAAACATCAGTATTTCAGATCTACGGTTCCAAGGGGGTTCAACCGTTTTTAGCGGCCTCTTCAAGCATTTCCAGGGTAACCGACTTGGGACGCTCTAAGGGGTATCCGAGAGCTCGGTCCCAGGTGATATTGGCCAGCACTCCAATGGCGCGACCGACGGCAAAGAGTACGGTATAAAAATCGTATTCGGTAACCCCGTAGTGCCATTGGATTACCCCGGACTGGGCATCGACGTTGGGCCAGGGATTGCGGGCCTTGCCATGTTCCATTAGAATCTTGGGCGCCACTCGATAAATCATCTGTACCAGTTGAAACATGGGATCTTCGGGCAGGTGCTTTTCGCAAAAGGTCATCTGGGCGGTAAAACGTGGGTCGGTTTTACGCAGTACGGCATGGCCGTAGCCGGGAATGACCTGACCGCTGTTCAGGGTCTGCCAGAGGAACTCGGTCAATTCAGCCTCGGTGGGCAACTGGCCGCCAAGCTTTTCCATGACCCCCTGAATCCAGCGCAACACCTCTTGGTTGGCCAGGCCATGCAGGGGACCGGACAAACCATTGATGCCAGCGGAAAAGCTATAATAGGCATCTGCCAGAGCCGAGGCCACGAGGCGAGTCGTATGGGCCGAGACATTACCCGATTCGTGGTCCGAATGAAGGATGAAATACATCCGCGCCAGATCGTCATAAGGGGCCTCGATGCCCATCATATGAGCAAAGTTTCCGCCCAGGTCAAGGTTTGCATCGGGAGCAATTGGCGAATCATCGCGATATTTGAGACGATAGATAAAAGCAGCAACACCCGGTAGCTTGGCAAGTAGATCACAGGAATCTTCGTACATGGGGTCCCAATAATCCATCTTGCTCATGCCCTCATTATAACGCCGGGCAAAATTCGACTCTCCCTGCATGGAAACAACGGCTGCCGATAGCATAGCCATGGGATGAAGATCACGCGGCATAGCCCGCAAGGCATCAAATACATACTGAGGAATCTGCTGCCGGCGCTGAAAATCGGCCACGACTTCAAGGGTCTGTTGCTCAGTTGGTACCTCTCCGGTCAGCAGGTAATACCAGAAACCTTCGACGTAGGGATAAGCGGAACCGGGCGCTTTGGGCAAGGCTGCAAAGGTCTCTGGAATGGTACGGCCACGAAAGCGCACCCCTTCTTCAGGATCAAGGTGGGAGATATCGGTAACCAGACATTTGATACCTCTAGCACCGCCGATAACCTGACCGATGGTGACCTTATCAAACAAAACATTGCCGTGTTCTTTTTGTAACTGTTTGACCCGTGGTCGCTGTTCAAGTATTTTTTTATGGAGAATATCTTTCAGACCTGCCATCGTTGTTCTCCTTCATCAAAAACCGGCCGTCTGGAAACCGCGAATACGTGGATTTTCAAGCCGTATATATAAATGGTAATTCCTGGCGGTGCAATAGGCCTATCGTTTACTTAGTCTTGATAACAATATACTGAAAATACTACTTTTTTACAACTTCCAGAGCTAAGTAAATACCTATACCTTGCTTTATGTCCTGCTGCTTTTTCATTCCCCTTCGGCCCTTGGCCGTGCTAAGTTGCATATTTTTTATGCAGAAACTGATTTAATTTTATGCACATTGGTTCTCTTTACTTAAAAAACAATATCCTACTGGCCCCGTTGGCCGGCATCACAGACCTGCCTTATCGCCTGATTATGCGGCGTTACGGCATTGGTCTAGCTTTCACTGAAATGGTCAGCGCCAACGGCTTGATTCGTGCAGGACGCAATAGTGAAGCGCTGCTGCTTAGCACAGAGGAAGATCATCCCCTGGGAATTCAACTTTTTGGTGATGACCCCCAGGTACTCGCCAAGGCAGCGGCCCAGGTCGAAGAACGTGGCGAATTGATTGACCTAAACCTCGGTTGTCCGGTCAAAAAGGTGGTCCGCTCCGGAGCCGGCAGCGCCTTATTGCAAGACCCTGCCAAGGTAGCGCAAGTTGTTGCGGCTGTACGGCGTGCCACAAGCCGGCCACTCACGGTAAAACTGAGATCCGGTTGGGACAGCGCATCGATTAACTATCTAGAAGTTGGCCGTATTGCAGAGGCAGAGGGGGCTGACGCCCTGACCCTGCATCCTCGCACCCGCAGCCAAGCTTTTACAGGGCGAGCCGACTGGAGCCATATTGCAAAGCTCAAGCAAGCGGTGTCCGTGCCAGTGATCGGCAGCGGCGATATCGCCAGCGCCGAGGACGCGTCGGCCATGCTCACCGAAACGGGTTGCGACGGGGTGATGCTGGGCCGTGGCTGCTACGGCAACCCCTGGCTGGTTAGCTCTATTCTGGCAAGACAGGAGGGGCAGCCCTTCCCTGCCCCCGCTCCATTACAACGTCTTGAAGCGGTACTGAGCCACTTTGAATTGTTCGTCTGCCACTTTGGAGAGCACAAAGCCCTTTTCGACATGCGCAAACACCTTTGTTGGTATTCACGGGGGTTGCCCAAAGCTGCCGCTTTCCGCACCCTGATCAACGGAACCCGCTCTTTTACCGAGCTACAGCAAGCAACGAAAGACTTCTTTCAGGCGGCTGTAGACCTCGTGGAGAATTAACACCATGGCCGATATTCCCAAAGATGCCGCCCTCTACCTGCGGGTACTGGAGAATATGGAAGAAGCGGTCATCGCTATTGATCGTCACGGGAAAATTGTCCTCTACAACCCCGCTGCTCAAATCTGCACAGGGCTGTCGGAAAAACAAGCACTCGGCAAACCTTATCAGACCCTGTTTAAAAAACAGGGTAAACTCCTCGAATTGGTCGATACGGCACTGGTAGAAAGCCGCTCCCTATTCAGCCATGAGGACCTGATGCTGGTGCGCTCCACCGGGACCCCTCTACCGGTGCGGATTTCCCTATCCCCCAATTTTGACCAGCACGGCGATCCCGACGGCGTCATTCTGATGCTACGGGATCTCACCCAGGTGCGCGAACTGCAAGAAGCCATCCGTCGCTCGGAAAAGCTCTCAATGCTGGGCACCCTTGCCGCAGGCCTGGCCCATGAGATCAAGAATCCTCTGGGGGGCATCAAAGGTGCGGCACAACTGCTCAATATGGAACTGTCGCCAGAGAGCACCCTGAAAGAGTATACTTCGGTCATGACCCGCGAAGTGGACCGGGTCAACGATCTTATTGAAAACCTGCTCGATCTGGCGCGGCCGCCTTCACCACGCCTGGGCGCGGTGAATCTCGGCCGGTTGCTGTCCGATATCGTTTTATTGCAAAAGGAGAGTCAGCGCCCCAAGGAGGTCGAATTCCAGCTGCTTCTTGACCCGAGCATTCCACCCATTCGCTCCGACGAAAAATTACTGATCAGACTGTTTCTCAACCTGATCAAAAATGCCGCTGAAGCCGTCGACCAGGGCGGCCAGGTTATTATCTGCAGTCGCATTGCCTCTCAGTTTCGCTACAATAAGCCCGGTGAAAAACCTGTGCCGCTG
This sequence comes from Desulfuromonadales bacterium C00003107, assembly GCA_001751225.1. GTDB lineage: Bacteria > Desulfobacterota > Desulfuromonadia > Desulfuromonadales > Syntrophotaleaceae > Syntrophotalea_A. The sequence continues at coordinate 4,981 of MAXT01000116.1, forward strand.
GTGGTGATTGAAGTTAAAGACAACGGCCCCGGCATCACGCCGGAGCATATGGAGCATATGTTTACCCCTTTTTATACTACCAAAGACCGTGGCACCGGCCTTGGTCTCGCCATCTGCCAGAAGATCGTCAGCGATCACGGCGGCTTTCTCAAGGTAGAGAGTCAACCCGGAGAAGGAACGCAGTTCTCCGTTTCACTCCCCATGCTGCGCCCCAAAACCAATCCGGCGGTCACACCCTAATGGACGACGGGCTTTCCCCTTTGTCCCTTGAAGTTTTCTGAGAAAGGCTTACCTCCATGTCCATCCAGCGAATTCTGGTAGCGGATGACGAACAGAGTATCTCCTGGGTTCTAGCCAAGGCTTTGACCAAAAAAGGATTTACCGTCGATACGGTGGCCGACGGCACCGCGGCGAAAGCACAGGTTGAAAGGAACGCCTACGACATGGCGATCCTCGACATTAAAATGCCAGGGATTTCCGGCTTGGACCTACTCAGCGAATTTCGCGAGCTACGCCCGGAGATGATGGTCATCATCATGACCGCCGAATCGACCATGAAGAATGCCGTCGAGGCCATGCGTCTGGGCGCCTATGACTACCTCACCAAGCCCTTTGATCTGGATGCCCTCGATGCCATCATCCTCAAAGCGCAAAACGCCTCTTCAGCCACCTCAGAAATTAAACGCCTTAAGAACGAAATAAAGGACCATTACCACCTCGACCGGGCGATCATCGGCAAGAGCCAACCGATGCAAGACATCTACAAGGTTCTTGGCCGAGTAGCGCCCACTGATGTCACTGTGCTTGTCACCGGTGAAAGCGGCACCGGCAAAGAATTGGTGGCGCGGGCTATTCACTACAACAGCCCCCGCCTGGGCAAAGCCTTTCTTGCCCTGAACTGCGCGGCCATCCCCAGCGAACTGCTCGAAAGTGAATTGTTCGGATACGAAAAGGGGGCCTTCACCGGAGCCAATGAACGGAAAATCGGTAAATTCGAGCAGGCCAGCGGAGGCACCCTGTTCCTCGACGAAATCGGGGATATGCCTCTTGACTTGCAAGCCAAGTTGCTTCGGGTTTTGCAAGAAAAGGAAATCACCCGCACCGGTGGCAATACCTCTATTTCTGTCGACGTACGCATCGTCGCCGCCACCAATCAGAACTTGGAAGAGCAGGTCAGCAGCCGACAATTCCGTGAGGATCTCTACTACCGCCTCAATGTGGTACCGATCAACATTCCCCCCTTGCGCGAACGGCGCAGCGACATCCCGCTGCTGGTCGACTATTTTATCCCGCGCACTCAGCAAGAGCTCAACGTGCAGACCCAAGGCTGCACCAAAGAAGCTATGGAGCTGCTCATGCGCCACGACTGGCCGGGCAACATCCGAGAATTGGAAAACAGCCTGCGCAGAGCGTCCCTGCTTTCCGCTGACGCCCTGTTGACTCCGGAGGATTTTCCCGGACTGCAGCCTCAAGGGGCGACGGCAGAAGTCGATGAATCGCTGGAAGCCCTGATCGCCAAAAAATTGCGCAGCAGCTTTGCCCAGATGGATGTACAGGAGTTGGACAACCTGTACGAAATGGTTATGCATCAGATGGAACGGCCGCTAATCAAGATCATCCTGGAAAAGACCCGCTCCAATCAGGTGCGTGCTTCGGAAATCCTCGGCATCAACCGTAATACCCTGCGCAAAAAGATCCAGACCCTAGACATTGATATCAAAAATGTCTGATTCAAGTAACCGATAACCCCTTCTGTTTATTCTATGAGGGTGCCAAAAAAAGTCCCCCAACCCTAAAGGGTTGGGGGACTTTTTATTAGATCGTGCGTCACCATCAGGCCACCAAGCAAACCAGGAATTAATAGCCTTCCTTACGCTTGGACTGGTCTTCAAAGCGAGTAAACTGGCCCTGAAAGGTCAGGTGTACGGTGCCGATAGGACCGTTACGCTGCTTACCAATGACGATTTCGGCATCCTTTTCGTGATCCTTATCGCAGGTGCGGTCACGACTTTTGCAATCCTCGCAATAGACCGCCTCACGATAGATAAACATGATGACGTCAGCATCCTGCTCAATGGCACCCGACTCTCGCAGGTCAGCCATGATCGGTCTTTTATCCGTGCGGTTTTCCAGAGAACGATTAAGCTGCGAAAGGGCGATGACCGGGATTTTGAGTTCCTTGGCCAGAGCTTTCAAAGATCGGGAAATTTCCGAGATCTCCTGCTGGCGACTTTCAGAATTATGCCCCTGCATGAGCTGCAGGTAATCGACCACAACCAGCCCCAGATTCTTTTCGGCCTTAAGACGGCGGGCCTTGGCCCGCAACTCGAGAACCGTGATGGCCGGGGTGTCGTCGATGTAAATGGGTGCAGAAGAGAGCACGTCGGCGCCGTCGGTGAGTTTTCCCCAGTCGGAATCGACCAAATGCCCGGTACGCAATCGGCTGGCATCAACCCGGGATACGGAACAAAGCATACGCTGAACCAACTGTTCCTTGCTCATTTCCAAGGAAAAGACCAGGGTGGACACAGGCGGGGTAGCTCGCACACCAGCATTCTCGACGATATTAAGAATAAAGGCGGTCTTACCCATGGAAGGACGCCCGGCAATAATAACCAAGTCAGAAGGTTGCATTCCGGCGGTCATGGTATCGAGATCAGTAAAGCCGGTCGGCACGCCCGTCACCAGTTCTTTGCGCTGGTAGAGCGTCTCGATATTCTTGAAGGTCTCCTGCATGATTTCGCGAGTAGAGAAGTAGGAAGGACTACTCTTCATGCCGCTGATCTCAAAAATCGACTTTTCGGCCCAGTCGAGGGTACTCTCGATATCGCCACCGTCATAACCGCGACTGGCAATTTCTGTGGCAACATTAATCATGTGCCGCGCCAGGGATTTTTCTTTAACCATGCGGCAGTAATAGCTGATATTGGCGGCAGTCGGCACATAATCGACCAATACCCCAAGATAGCTGCTACCGCCAACCTCTTCCAATTCGCCTTTTGTCTGTAGCATGGAGGTCAGGGTAACCAGGTCGGCGGGTTCGCCACGATCAGATAGATCGATCAAAGCGGAAAAGATCTTGCGATGACTTTCGCGGTAGAAATCCTCAGGCCGCAACAACTCCAGGGCCTTGTTGAGGGCATCATTTTCCAGCAGAATGCCACCCAGAACGGACATCTCGCCCTCAAGACTTTGCGGCGGAAGACGATGGGACGACTGTTCACTCATGTTTCATTCCACCTACTGGAGAAAGCCCTTGCCAGAGGACGGCGCTAACCGTCCTCTGGCAAGAATTCATTCTTACTCTTCGCTAGCTACGACAACGACCTTGAGGGTCGCAACGACACCGGCGGGCAACTTGACCGGAATCTCAAAATCACCCAGATTCTTAATAGGCTCGTCGAGCTGAATTTTCTTTCTGTCGATTTCGATGCCGGCTGCGCTAATTTTAGCAGCGAGCTCCATGGTGGTCACCGAACCGAACAGTTTTCCCTCTTCACCACTGCGCAGAGCAAACTCGCAGCTCAAGGCTTCGATCTGACCTTTGATCACCTCGGAAGCTTGAGTCACCTTCTCCGCCTTACGTTCCAGTTGGCGCTTTTGATGCTCCATTTCCTTGATGTTGCGAGTGTTAGCTGCAACTGCAAGTTTTTTCGGGATCAGGTAGTTACGACCATAACCCGCTTTTACGCTAACAAGGTCACCAATAGTACCGAGACCGTCGATATTTTCTACAAGAATGATATCCATCGCTTCCTCCAAAAAAAGGATCTAGTCCTTTGCTTTTCGTGGTTTTCTAAAATCAATCCACAAATCGAAGACACCAATTCCGGCCACAAGTGCCGGCAACGGGTTGAGAGTCGCCAAAAGTATATAACCCAAGGTCCGCAACAGGGGAGAAACCCGCCGGGTGCGAAAAAAATATCGCACAATGGCCAGACCCTGCAGAAAATAGAGGGCCAGCATGACCACCAGCAGATTGAGAGCAACCATCGCTAAAATTCCATCGGCCAACAACACACCGATGCCAGCCAGGATCAGCCCCCAGATCCACAACTCGGGAATCTTCCATTGATCAAAAGGTATCCCAGGAATGCTGTAGCGAGAGCGAGCAGCCAAGACCAAGCCGAACAGGGTGGTCAACAACAAAAGACCATACCCAACCATAGCGGCCGCCGGATATACCTGCAGTAGCAGGTCCCCGGTGTTACGCACAGTCTTTTCGAACTGCGCAGCTTGTACTGCAGGCAGTTCCATGTCCTTGGCCAGGGTCAGAGCCGTTTCTATCTCTGCCTGAATATAATTCTCGACCAGGGTAGTCACCCCCATCTGTTGCTGAGCAGCGAGTCCATACAAAGATAGGCTGCCTATACCAAGCAACAGAGCCAGGCTCCAAGTCACGGCCCGCGTCCAGCTGACTCCACGCCTTAGCAATAGAGCCAACAGCAGAGCCGGGGCACCGAACTGTACCAGACAACCGACAGCAGCCACTTGACTGATGAAAGCAAATGCCGCGATACATGTACCTGCAACGACCAAGCAACCGGCAAGCAGCCCAAAGCGCATAGCAATATAGGCAGCTGGCAGAGGCACCAAAAAAGCTGCCAGCGCACCGACAGGCAATAGCCCGACTGTGCCTTGTAGCAATAAAGTCACAAGGATTGCGGCAACAATTAATCCACCAGTTTGGACCTGCTTCACAAGCACCCTCCCATTGTAACGGTCGACGATTTAATCGAGAGAGTGACTAGAGGTAAAAGGCAGCAGAGCAATATTGCGGGCCCGCTTAATCGCTTCGCACACTTTACGCTGATGATCTGCACAACAACCGGAAATCCGACGAGGTACAATCTTGCCACGCTCAGAGATAAAGTAACGCAGGTTGCGAACTTCTTTGTAATCGATTTTCATGGATTTGTCGCCACAAAACCGGCATCCTTTACGACGGGTAAAACGACGACGAGCGGGAGCACCTTTAGCGCCAGCGGGAGCACGTTTCTGAAAAGCCATATGTGAAATCCTTTTCGGTTTCGAGTGTTATTTATTAAGCGGTCTCTTCTGCGGCAGGACCTTCAGCAGTCGGCGCCTTTTCAGCGGCGGGAGCCTCTTCTACGGCAGGAGTCGCGTCAGCGTCAGCGGCAGGAGCCTCTTCTGCAGGCGTCTCAACAACGACTACCGTCCCTTTAGGCAGCACAATAGTCTGAAACTTGATGATCTTCTCATCCAAGCGCAGACGTCGCTCAAACTCGGCGATAACCGTGGCGCCGGCTTCGAAGGTTACCAGGACATAACTACCGCGGGTCTGCTTCTTGACCGGATAGGCGAGCTTGCGCGCGCCCCACTCATCCACCTTCAGGATATTGGCATCCTGTTCGGTCAGAATGTTTTTGAACTTATCCAGAATGGCGGCGTAGTCATCACCGACCACCTCCGGATGTACAATGAAAATGTGTTCGTAAGTACGCATGTTCGACGTTCTCCTCTAGAGTTAGAAGCCCCGAAACCAATCCGGAGCAAGGAGCGGGCACTATGCCCAGAAAAAACAGAACTTTACTTAGTAACATAACCGCTACGAGTTTACAATGCTTATTACTTAAGCGACCGCCACCTCACTCGGTTAGACATTAAATCGGAAATGCATCACATCGCCGTCCTTAACCAGGTATTCTTTGCCTTCAAGACGCATCAGACCTTTTTCCTTGGCGCCCGCTTCACCGGAGGAGGCAATGAAATCGTCGTAGCCGATCACCTCCGCACGAATAAAGCCCTTTTCAAAGTCTGTATGTATCACACCGGCTGCGGCCGGTGCTTTGGAATCGCGACTAACGGTCCAGGCACGGACTTCTTTTTTGCCAGCGGTAAAATAGGTAATAAGGCCGAGCAATTCATAACCACCTTGAATCATACGGTCAAGCCCTGACTCCTGGAGGCCGAGTTCGTTCAGGAAATCGATCTTTTCATCGTCTTCCAGTTCCGCTACCTCGGCTTCAATTTTGCCACAGATGGCAACAAACTGGGCACCTTCTGCCTCAGCATGGGATTTAACCTGCTTGGCGAAGGGATGCGTACCGTCCAGATCGTCCTCAGCCACATTAGCCACATAGAGAACTGGCTTGATAGTAATCAGATGCAGATCATTAATAACCTGACACTCTTCTCTGCTAAGGCCCAAGGCTAGCGCAGGCCGGCCCTCATCAAGACAGTCACGGACCCGGATAAGAATCTCGACTTCGGCCTGTACCTTTTTATCACCGCTTTTAGCCAGCTTCTGGCTGCGAGTGATTCGTTTTTCCACCGTGTCCAGATCGGCAAGGTTCAGCTCTGTCTGAATAACCTCGATGTCCCGCATGGGATCAACGCCGCCGTCGACATGCACCACATTGTCATCATTGAAACACCGTACAATATGGGCGATGGCATCTACTTGCCGGATATTCCCAAGGAACTGATTGCCGAGGCCCTCTCCTTTGCTGGCACCCTTGACCAGACCAGCAATATCCACGAATTCAATGGTGGTTGGTAACACCCTTTCTGGAACGACGATGGCAGACAGGGCCTCTAAACGCATATCAGGCACCGCCACTACACCCACATTAGGTTCGATGGTACAGAAGGGATAGTTGGCCGACTCGGCGCCTGCGGAAGTAATGGCGTTAAAAATGGTCGATTTGCCGATATTCGGCAGGCCGACGATGCCGCACTTAAAACCCATGGTATGTTCCTGAATGAAAGGCTGATTGACGAAAGAATGGTAATGGACAGACTATAAATAACGATAGCCGGGAAGATCTCCCGGCTATCGATTTGGTCATTAAGTGCTTACCTACCTGATCATTACTTCCAAAACTCAACAAGCACGGGTGCAATAACCAGGGCCACAACGCTCATCAGCTTGATGAGGATGTTCATGGCCGGACCGGAGGTATCTTTGAAGGGGTCGCCAACGGTATCACCAACAACAGCTGCCATATGAGCATCGCCGCCCTTGCTTTCACCGTCCAATTTACCCGATTCAATGTATTTCTTTGCGTTGTCCCAGGCACCACCGCCATTGGACATCATCAGCGCCAGCAATACCCCGGCCAGAGTGGCCCCGGCGAGCATGCCGCCAAGAGCTTCGATACCGATGATAAAACCAACCAGAACCGGCGCAGAAACAGCCACAACACCAGGCAGTACCATTTCCCGCAGGGCGGCACGAGCCGAGATATCGATGCATTTTTGAGATTCAGGCTTAACCCCGGGTTTGCCTTCCAGCAGGCCCGGAATTTCGCGGAACTGACGGCGAATTTCGTCCACCATCTTACCGGCAGCGCGACCGACAGAAGTCATGGTCATAGCACCGATCAGGAAGGGCAGCATGCCGCCGATAAACAAGCCGATAACCACCTTTGGTTCAATCAGGTTGATGCTTGTCAGGCCAACGGTGGTGGCATAGGCGGAGAACAGGGCCAGAGCCGTCAAAGCCGCGGAGCCAATGGCAAAGCCTTTACCGATTGCTGCGGTAGTGTTACCGATGGCATCAAGACCGTCAGTAATGTCGCGAACGTCAGAACCGAGTCCGCACATTTCGGAGATACCACCAGCATTGTCAGCAATGGGGCCGTAAGCGTCAACAGTCATGGTGACACCAACGGTGGCCAGCATGCCAACAGCGGCGATACCGATACCGTACAGACCAGCGAAGTGGTTAGCGACAAAGATGCCCATGCAGATGATCAGAATCGGCAGAGCGCAGGACTCAAGACCAACGGCAAGACCGTTAATGATATTGGTAGCCGGGCCGGTCTTGCTGGCCTCAGCGATGCGTGCCACGGGGGATGATGCGGTGTAATACTCTGTGATCTGGCCGATGGCGATGCCCGCCAGGGTGCCGGCCAGAATAGCGTAAAACACACCGACATTGATGCCAAGGCTCTTAATCACAAAGAAGGCAGCAACCAGAAAGCCAGCAGCGGCCACAAAGGTGGTGTAGTGCAGGGC
>MAXT01000117.1 GCA_001751225.1 Desulfuromonadales bacterium C00003107
TCCTTGACCACCGCGTAGTGCAGCAGCACCGAGCCCGCCCCATTCTTGGCGAGAAGCTCGTAAATGGCTGCGGGTTGAATCGGGTCTTCGACAACCTGGATCATGGTACTTTCTTTTAGGCTAAATGGTATGTCACTCTAAAGCGGGCTGGCTTAGTCCGACGCAAGTTCCCGTAAAATCAGCTCTTTGTCGAAACCGCGCAAGATCTTGCCATTGATGATGATCAGCGGCACTCCCCGGCCTCCCAGCGCTTTATATTGTTTAAGTCCTTCGGCAGACTTTTCGATATCGTATTCGTGATATTCTGCGCCGGCGGATCTAAACAGACTGCGTGCCTGTTTACAGTAACCGCACCAGTCGGTGCTGTACATGACCACTTGGGTGTCGTTGTTGGCTGCGATGGCCGGTGTCGATTCAAAGAAGCTGCCGATTCTCCCCCGACTTTGAATCAGGGCCAGCAGGGCGATACACAAAATGATTTTTTTCATAGACGGTCCCTTTAGCCTTCTTGTGTAGATTTTTTTTCCCCACCATAACATGCTTCCGCCCGTATTGTCCGACAGACTCCTGCTGAGACTCAGGGTGGTTATACCGCTAATACCAGACCCTCCTGCCCCTTGTTTGCTTGCCCGTATCGGGCGAATAGGCTATAAAATCCTTTAGCGATCAATAAACCTACTTAAAGAGGCTGATATGGAAGACAACAAGCGTGATGCTGAAGAGACAACCGAAGAGCAAAACGGTGAAGAAAGTTTTGCCGATCTGTTGGAAGAGAGTCTGGTCGGTGCCGTGGAGCTGAAGCCGGGGCAGCAGATCGAATCGACGGTGCTGCAAATCGGTAAGCAGTGCGTTTTTCTTGATGTCGGCCAAAAGGGCGAAGGGATTCTTGACCGCCAGGAAGTCCAGGATGAAGAAGGTAACCTGACTGTCGCCGCCGGTGATAAGCTCAAGGCCTACTTTGTCTCCCGCTCCGGTGGCGAATTGCGTTTTACCACCCGTCTCGCTTCCGGCATAGCCGGGGCGGAACAGCTCGAAGAGGCCTGGCGCAGTGGCATCCCTGTGGAGGGTCGCATTGAAAAGGAAACCAAGGGCGGCTACGAGGTCAAATTGGCCGGTGGCGTACGGGCCTTCTGTCCTTTTTCCCAGCTCGGCTTACGTCGCCAGGAATCGGCTGAAGAGGTCATCGACACCAGCCGATCCTTCAGGGTTATCAAATTCGGTGAACAGGGCCGCAACGTCGTTGTCTCCCACCGAGCGCTGCTAGAAGAGCAGCGGGCTGAGCTGCGTGAGGCTCTCAAGGAAACCTTGAAGGAAGGCATGGTGGTCAAAGGGTTGGTGACCTCTCTGCGCGAGTTCGGCGCCTTTATCGATATAGGCGGCATCGAAGGCTTGTTGCCCATCTCCGAGGTCAGTTACGGTCGCGTTGAAGATATTAGTCAGGTATTGCAGGTCGATCAAGAGCTGGAAGTGGCGGTCAAGAAGATCGATTGGGAAGCCAACCGCTTTTCCTTTTCGCTGCGTGATACCCTGGCCGATCCCTGGTCCAAGGTAGGCTCTATCTATGTCGAGGGTGGCAGCTATCCCGGCACCGTGGCGCGGGTGGCTCAATTCGGCGCCTTTGTTACCCTCGAGGACGGCATCGATGGCTTGCTGCACATCTCCCGTCTCGGCGGCGGACGGCGCCTAAAGCACGCTCAGGAGGCCGTCAAGACCGGTCAGGCTCTGATCGTGACCATCGAAAAGATCGACCTGGAACAGCGTCGTATCTCTCTGGTCCCAATAGCTGGTGAGGGCCAGGACGCTGGCGAAGTCGAGCCTTCCTCCAGCCGAAGCTCTTACGAGGAAGCCCCTGCCAGCGGCTCCATGGGAACTCTCGGTGATATACTCAAGGCGAAATTGGCAAAGCAGAAAAAAGGCTAAAGGGAAGCAATTGCTAACCATAGTCAGGCAAGGTGAATCGAGGTTTGTGAATGGCTGAGGTGAAATACTATTGAGCCGTAAACCATACAAAGCCACCGGCCGAGGAAAATCACCCCGGGGGGAAGAAACAACCGCCCGCCAAGGGGTGATTGTCGCTCATCTCGGGGTGGCCGTCGAGGTGCGTTTTGTAGACGGCGAGCGGCACCCGGTGCGGGTTAAACGCAGCTCCGGCCATGTGGTCGGGGATTCGGTGCTGGTTCGTGGCGAGGTGTTGGAGCGCCTGCCCCGCAGCACTGAATTGCGTCGTCGCGATAGCCGTGGGGCGGTACATCTGGTCGGCGCCAATTTCGATGTGCTCGGCGTGGTGGTTTCTCCGCGGCCCTTGCCACCAGCCGGATTTGTCGATCGCGCTATCGTGGCGGCCCGTGCGGCCGGTCTCGAACCCTTTCTCATTGTCAATAAGGAGGATCTGGACGGTGCCTCTGAGCTGACCGCGGAACTGCGGGCTCTCTATGGTGCGTCGTTGCCGGTCTTTTCCCTCAGCGCTAAGGCGGGTATCGGCCTCGAGCAGTTGCGCCAGTTTATGGCAGAAGGCCATCGCGGGGCCTTCGTCGGGACCACCGGGGTCGGTAAGAGTTCCCTGCTCAACGCCCTCTGTCCCGACCTCGCCCTGGCCGTCGGTGAACTGAACGAGGACCGCGGCGTTGGCCGTCATACTACCACCGTGGCGACCCTGCATACTCTCGACGGTGGTGGCGAGTTGATCGACACCCCCGGGTTTCGTGATTTCGGTCTGGTCGATATCGTCGTCGACGAACTGATTGTGCATTTCCCCGGATTCGAACAGGCCATGATGGCCCGCTGCCGGTTTCGCGATTGTCAACATCGGGCCGAGCCCGGCTGTGCCGTGACCGCCCTAGTGAAAAAAGGAGCCCTGGCCGAAGATCGTTATCGGGCCTACCTCGAACTGCTGTCGGAGATCGAAGTAGCGCAAGATGAGGCACGCCGTAGGGAATGGAAGAACTGAGGGTAGAAGTCAGTGCTTTCTCTGTGCTTGTATTACCCAAACCAGCCACGTGCTATTGCATCAAACCATCCCCTTTTATTGCGGGAAACCAGTCCACCAGTTCCCCTTCCTAATGACTGATATATCCTAGATAATCTGATAATCAATTTGGGACAAGATACAAGACAGCCCAACCTGCTTGAAACAGGTTGGGCCATTTAATGTTCTTGTAATCGTAAATAATAGGACAGGTTTCTCTGCGGTCTCAACGCCCCGCATAGCCGGGGGGAGGTCAGTCCGCGTCAGTGTTGATGTGGTTGTTTGAGGTCGGTCTGCAATAGTGGATACCATATGTTGGCCAGGCGGCCCCTTGCCGTCTGAAGTATTTCATCTCAAATGTCGATGGGAAAATGTTGCCCAAGCTGGCATGTCTCCTCTGCCGGTTGTAGTATACTTCGATGTACTTGCAGATCTCAGTCATCGTTTCCTGGTGCGAGCGGTATTTCCGGTGACGAACCAGTTCGGTCTTGAGTGTGCCGCAGCAGCTTTCCATCGGAGCGTTGTCGTAAAAGCTCCCCTTGCAACTCATGGATGGCACCATACCAAACTGCTTGAGCAGCTCCTGGTA
>MAXT01000118.1 GCA_001751225.1 Desulfuromonadales bacterium C00003107
ACGTAAAGGAGGGTTCATTTTGGCATTGGTGTCATAGCCGCGTACTGCTTCTTCAGTCAGGATGAAATGATGGGGTGTGACCTCGGCTGTTACGGCCACTCCACGCTTTTGCGCAGCTCGAATGATTTCTACGGCACCGCGGGTGGACACGTGGGCAACATGAAGGCGAGCGCCCGTAAATTCAGCGAGCATCACATCTCGTGCGACCATGGCATCTTCAGCTACCCAGGGTATTCCCTTTAAGCCAAGTTCGGTGGCGACAAAACCATCGTTCATAACACCACCGGCGACGACCGACAGGTCTTCAGCGTGGCTGATGACCGGCAGATCAAAAGAACTGGCATATTCCATGGCCCGGCGCATGATTTCACCGTCATCGACAGGATGTCCATCATCGGTTACCGCTACACATCCGGCTTCGCGTAATTGCCCCATTTCGGATAAGGATTCGCCCTTGAGGCCTTTAGTGATGGCTCCCACAGGAAAAACAGTTGCCAACCCCGCCTCGGCGGCGCGCTGACAAATATAGCTTGTAACCGTCTTGTTATCATTCACTGGATCGGTGTTCGGCATACAAGCTACAGAAGTAAAGCCACCTGCCACCGCGGCGCGGACGCCGGATTGAATGTCTTCCTTATATTCATAACCGGGTTCCCGGAGATGGACATGTACATCAATCAGGCCCGGAACCACCAACCGGTTTGTCGCGTCGAGCACCTGGGCATCGCCAGAATCTAGGTCAGTGCCAACAGCTACTACGGAACCGTTATCAATTAGCAGGTCCAGTTGATCATCGATGCCGTTGGCCGGGTCTATCAGGCGACCGCCTTTTATAAGAATTTTCATGGTCTACCCCAGTTGGAGATGTGTTGGAAGTATATTAAGCACTCTGCTCGGCTAATTGCTCACCGCCGGAGACCAGATAAAGCAGGGCCATGCGAACCGCCACTCCATTTTCAACCTGGTCAAGGATAACGTTCTGCGCGCCGTCAGCAACCGCAGAAGATATTTCAACGCCGCGATTCATTGGCCCTGGATGCATAACTAGGGCGTCGGCCTTAGCTCGTTTAAGGTTGTCAGGGTTGAGGCCATAAAACCGACTATACTCGCGATTCGAAGGTAACAGGGCCTTGCCCTGCCGTTCCTGCTGAATACGCAGCATCATAACCACATCGGCTCCATCCAATGCGGCGTTCATGTCGGTATAGACCTCAGCACCGAGGCGCCCAATCTCTGTAGGTAGTAAGGTTCGGGGTCCAGCCAATCTAACGGTGGCGCCCATTTTCTTTAAAGCATAAATGTTGGACCGGGCCACACGACTGTGGGCAATATCGCCTACGATGGCTACGGTCAAGCCGGCGATGGCCCCCTTTTTCTCTCGGATGGTCATAAGGTCGAGCAAGGCCTGACTAGGGTGCTCATGGGCACCGTCACCGGCATTGACCACTGAAAAACCACATCGTTCGGCCAGGTAGTGAGGTGCGCCTGAATGACCATGCCGCATAACGATGATATCGGGGTGCATGGCTTCGAGGTTTTTGGCTGTATCCTCAAGGGTCTCGCCTTTTACAACGGCCGAGGTCGAGGCACTGATATTGACGGTGTCAGCGGATAGGCGCTTTCCAGCAATTTCAAAGGAGGTCCGGGTACGGGTGCTGGCTTCAAAAAAGATATTGATAATTGTCTTGCCACGCAGGGTCGGCACCTTTTTTATGTCGCGGGTACTGATCTCCTTAAAGCTCTCGGCCGTGTCGAGAATCAAGGTGATGTCATCGGCGGAAAGCTGTTCAATCCCGAGAATGTGTTTGTGTCCAAAGGACATAAGGACCTCCTGTTACGGGCAAGTTACAGCCACTTTATAGCGTATTTGCTGACAAAACTTGACTCAGGCGCAATAAGAAAAAGGCTAGACGGAATTAAGCACCTAGTCGGTCATATCATTTCAGGGCTTGGCTACTCTCACTTCGACCGGTTCCTGGTCTGCGCTGAACTGAACTACAATTTTTTCTGCCACCGAGGTCGGCACATTGCGACCGATATAATCGGGGCGAATAGGTAGTTCGCGGTGGCCGCGGTCGACCAGGATCGCCAGCTGTATGGAACGAGGGCGACCGATATCCATCAGGGCATCCATGGCGGCACGAATGGTGCGGCCGGTAAAAAGCACATCATCGACCAACACAATACGTTTGTTCTCAAGCGGAAAAAGTAGCTCCGTTTTCCCCACCGGCAACGAGCCGCGAGAAGCAAGATCATCTCGGTACATGGTGATGTCTACCGTGCCAAGGGGCAGTTCCACACCCTCGATCTCCTGGATGCGCTGTTGCAGGCAGCGAGCAAGATGGTCGCCGCCTCGCACCACACCGATCAAAGCAACATCTTGGGTCCCTTTGTTGCGTTCCAGAATCTCATGAGCAATGCGGGTCAGGGCCCGGCTGATCGCCGGTTGATCCAATATGACGGTTTCCCGTGCGGCCATGCGCCGATACTCCTTTAAGGTTTGGATTGGATACAAAAAAAGCACCATTTCGCTCTAAAGCGAAAAGGTACTTGGATAAATCACTTGTCGTATGTTGAACCCATGCCTTGCCACCTTTGCTAACCTCTCGGATCAACTTAAAAGGTATGAAATTACGTCGAAATCGAAGTAAACTTACCAGATTGCTCCGCAGCGGTCAACGGCTAAACCTGATAATTCTTTGGTTCGCAACTAGCCGGTGTCCATCCGGAAACCCTGGATGGACACCGATTAGTTTTCATGTCGGAAATGAGTGGTTTCCCCAAAATCAAGCAAATCAAGCGTTTGCCCGAAGGCGTAGCTACCTGCGCCGTACAAGCAAGTGTGCGGATTGATGCCGAGATTTGTGTAACGAACTGTACCCGGATAAAAACTAGTCGATAAGCCGACCGATCCGATTCCATCTCGGCATATTCTTTACCCGATTCCAGGACCAGTATTTGATGAAGGCCAAGCCCTTGATGTTCTGTTCCGGGACAAAGCCCCAGAAGCGGCTGTCAAATGAGCGATCTCGATTGTCACCCATGACAAAATAGTGACCGGCGGGCACTTCAATTGGTCCCATAAAGTCTCGGGGTTGCAGGTTGCCGGGGATGATATTGAGCTCCTTGTGGATCTCCTGTGACAGCTTATAGGGTTCGCCATTCACAATAACCTGTTTGTTGTGCACTTCAATTCGGTCACCAGGCATGCCAACGACGCGTTTAATAAAGTCGCGACGTTGAAAATAGGATTTGTCGGCATCCTGGGGGAACTCAAAAACGATGATATCTCCTTGCTGGGGGTCACGCAAAGTCAGAAAGCGCTCGTCCATAAAGGGGAGTTGAGTGCCGAAAATAAATTTATTGACCAGCAAGTGATCGCCAATCAACAAAGTCTCTTCCATGGAACCGGAAGGAATCTTAAACGCCTGAAACAAAAAGGTTCGAATCAACAGGGCCAGGATCAACGCAAAGAGCAGTGCCTCGCCATATTCGCGATACCAGGGTTTCTTGCCTTTGCAAGACTGTGACATAAGAGACATGCTATTTCTCTTTCACTTTAAGGATAGCCAAAAAGGCCTCTTGGGGTAGTTCAACACTACCGACCTGTTTCATGCGCTTTTTGCCCTCTTTTTGTTTTTCGAGCAGTTTGCGCTTACGAGAAATGTCTCCACCGTAACATTTGGCGGTAACGTCCTTGCGTAGGGCCTTGACGTTGACCCTGGCAACCACCTTGTTGCCAATAGCGGCCTGGATAGCCACTTCAAACTGCTGGCGGGGGATGAATTCTTTCATCAGGGCCACCAGTTCACGACCACGGAATTGGGCCTTGTCGCGATGGACAATCAGAGATAAAGCATCGACTACCTCGCCATTGATAAGAATATTCAACCGAACCAAGTGGCTTGGTCGATAGTCGATAAATTCATAATCAAGAGAGGCGTAACCACGGCTGATGGACTTAAGCCGATCGAAAAAATCGAGCACAATTTCATTGAGAGGAAGTTCATATATGACCATTACCCGATCGGCGGTAAGGTATTTGATCTCCCGCTGCGTGCCGCGCTTTTCCTCACACAATGCCAGCACCGCACCGACAAATTCGTTGGGGACATGGACAGAAGCCAGGATGTACGGTTCGAAAATGTCTTGAATGAATTGCACCTCGGGCAGCTTGTTGGCACTGTCGACGACCAGTTCTTCGCCCTTTACAGTCGTTACATGATAGCTAACTGTGGGCGCGGTAGTGATGAGATCGACATTGAATTCTCGTTCCAGGCGCTCCTGAACAATTTCCATATGCAGCAAGCCGAGAAAACCGCAACGGAAGCCGAAACCAAGAGCCAGGGAGTTTTCCGGTTCAAAAGTAAAAGACGAGTCGTTGAGGCGCAGCTTCTCCATCGCATCGCGAAGGGCTTCGTAATCTCCGCTATCGATAGGGTAAAGGCCTGAGAAGACCATCGGTTTGACTTCGTGAAAACCAGGCAGCGGCGCATCGGCTGGGCAATGCAGATGCGTAATAGTATCGCCCACCTTTGCATCCTGCACCACCTTGATCCCAGCGATAACAAAGCCAACCTCGCCAGCCTCAAGAACCGGCAGTGCTACCGGATGCGGGGAAAAAGCCCCAACCTTGAGAATTTCATAGCTCTTGTTGTTGGCCATGAGTTTGATTTTATCTCCCTTGCGCAGGGAGCCATCCACCACTCGCACCATCAACATAACCCCCTGATAGGAGTCGTACCAGGAGTCAAAGATTAACGCCTTAAGTGGTGCTTCTGGGTCCCCGGTCGGCTGCGGAATTTTGGCCACGACCGCTTCGAGGATTTCATGGATGCCGATCCCCTCCTTGGCGCTCGCCTCAACCGCATCGGATGTGTCAAGACCGATAATTTCCTCGATTTCCTCCTTGACGCGCTCAGTTTCTGCACTGGGTAGGTCGACCTTGTTGAGGACTGGAAAGACCTCCAGGTTCTGGTCTATAGCCAGATAGACGTTGGCCAGAGTCTGAGCTTCGACCCCCTGAGAGGCATCGACCACCAGCAGGCCCCCTTCACAGGCTGACAAAGAATGACTAACTTCATAACTGAAGTCGACATGTCCCGGAGTATCGATAAGATTAAGTATGTAGTCTTGACCATCGTCGGCGCGATAATCAAGACGCACCGCTTGGGCTTTGATAGTGATGCCC
>MAXT01000119.1 GCA_001751225.1 Desulfuromonadales bacterium C00003107
GCCTAACCTCTGTTTTCTGCTCTCCGGGCTTTATCTGCTCTATCGTGCTGCCATTGAACGCCCTGTAACCTTTTTTGAACGAACTTCCGCCGCTTTTTTCGCCATGCTGCGCGGCATTTTTCGTAGCGGAGGCCAGTCTTGACTCTGATCAGCCGCTATATTCTCAGCACCTTTGGTCGTATTTTTTGTCTGGCTCTAGCCGCCTTCATCGGCCTTTATCTGTTGGTCGATTTTTTTGAACGAGTCGACAATTTCATTGAGCACGGCGCAGCAGCGCAGCATTACCTGAGCTACTTCGCCCTCAAAATCCCTTTCATCACCATACAGGTTGCCCCACTGGCCTGCCTGCTGGCTGTTTTCATGACTTTGGGAGGCTTTTCTCGCAGTAACGAACTAACAGCCATGCATAGTGCTGGTATCAGCCTGCTACGTATCACTCTGCCACTCCTCGTCACAGCCCTGTTAGTTTCACTACTCACCCTACTGGCCTCTGAATATCTTGTGCCAATGTGTGTTAAGCAGGCCAACAACATCTACACCAGCAAGGTTCAAGGACGCCCCATTGCAGTCTTTAAGCGAAGCCGGATCTGGTTACGCGAGGGCAGTAAGATAGTGAATATTCGCCTGGCCGACCCTGAAAAAGGACAACTGCAGGGCGTAACCATGTTTGACTTCGATCGGCACTTTAATTTAAACGACCGCAGCGATATTCCAAGGGCAACCTATATCAACGGCCATTGGAGAGCGGAATCGTTGATCGAGCGCCGCTTTGACAACGGCAATCTGGTCTCCAGCCAAACCGCCAACGACCAGACTGTTGATCTGCACGTCACCCCCGAAGATTTCCGCATTCCTGGCAGCAAGCGTAATGAAGATCTTGGCTACCGGGAACTCCGTTCATTGGCCACCAAATTGCGAGCTGAAGGTTACGATCCAAACCGTTTTGAAGTAGATATGCATGCCCGCCTGGCTGCGCCCTTCGCTAGCCTGATCATGGCTTTTCTAGGTATTCCTTTTGCTCTGCGCAAGGGGCGGGACAGCGGCCTGGCTCTCGGCATCGCGATGAGCGTCATGATCGGCGTTGTCTATTTCATTCTGCAGGCCATGCTCCTCGCCTTCGGCTATTCGGCCGCGCTGCCACCAATCCTGGCCGCTTGGGCCGCCAACCTGCTGTTCTTCCTGTTCGGCTGCTGGCTGTTTCTCGGCAGTGACAGCTAACCTGCTCTGCCCCCTATCCAGTCCTTGAATGTCAAAACGCCGACCTTCCTAACGCGAAGATCGGCGTTACAGATATTATCTTTCTGGAGAACCTCTGAACCTCATCTGCATCACCACTTATGAGCGAGTCCTCCGGCACCGGCTCACGATCTGCTAAAAGCACCAGTCCCAAATTCAACAACAGCAGGGTCAGCGGTGCCGAAAACAGCACCACCTATTCAAAAGAACCATGTCCCATCGTCATTGTCGCCAGACCTCTCAGAACTGCCACTTGATCTGGCCGTAGAAGCCGCGGGGCATAGCCGTCGGAATAGTACCCATTTCGGTCTGGAACTCCTGGTGGCTGGTTTCGAGCAGGTTTTGACCGACCAAAGCCAACTCCAGACCTGCAACGGGCTGCCAGGCCAAGCGCATATCGAGACCGTAATAGTCGTCAATATCCGCATAGGTGACGGTAATACGATCAACATAGCGCAACCACAGGTCCAGTTCCCAATTGCGTCCCAAATCGAAGGAGGAACGGAGCGACCACTGCTGCTGGGGGCTGGAATCTTCATAAACCAGATCACTGAAGGTGTCACTACTGTCACTTTCCGGGCTGAGGTTCACCTTGAGCAGTGTATAGTTGCCCTGCAGCCGACACCACTTGCGCACACGCCAGTCGACAGACACCTCCAGACCCCAGGTTTCAGCCTCCAACTTGTTGTCCTCTACAAAGCCAGTTAACACATGAAGTTGCGGTAGAGGCTCCAGCGGGCCCGGTGTCAATATCTCGCCAGAGCGATGGTTCCAGTAATCGGTGAAGAACAGGGCCGTATCGATACTAAAACGGCTACCGGGGTAATAGCGGTAGCCGAGTTCGCAGGAAAGGCTTTTTTCCGCTTCGTAATCTTGAGACCCGTAAACCACCAGCTTGGTCGGGAAGGGGTTGCCCCCCATGGGTGGCATCAACCGGTAAAAGATATCGCCGCTGTCCTCTAACCGTGACGGGGTGCGCACCGCTCGGGAGACGGCCCCCCACAGGGAATGGTGCTCCGTAGGCGTCCAGATCAGTCGTGCATTCGGCTGGTACTCGAAGCCAGTGTAGTCATTGTGCTCGAACTTGGAGCCAACCAGCAGGCGCAGCTTGTCGGGCAGCAGGGTGATTTCGTCCTGGACAAAGAGGCTGAACAGCTGGTCGGAACGCTTTGCGTCCTCGACCGTGGTCATCTCGGCCGCCTCCAGGTCGTCTCTGTTCAGACGATAGCCCAGGCCCCAGAGCAGTTCATGGCGCTGCCCCAGCTGCAAACGATGCTGAAAGTCGAGGTCGAAAACCTCACGGGTTTCCTTATGCAGTACCTCTTCATCCCGATAGCTGTGATCGAAATAGGCCTGCAACACAAAGTCGTCTGTGTCGTTCAACTGCCGCTGCCAGCGAGCCAGCAAATGGCCACCAGCGAACTCGGTATCGGAGATGGGGGTGGCCTGGTAGTTGGTCAATGGAGTCCACCGATACACTAGATCCTGTTGGCCCTCAGTGCCACTGTAGACCTCCCCTTGCAGGATGAATTCGTCCCGGCGAGTCGGGGTGGTATCGAGGCGAAATCCGCCGCGAATTGCGTTCCAATCGTCGCTGGCAGTGCCGGAACCCACACTGTCTAGGTTAGCGCGGTTAAAGTATTTTACGAAGGCCCGGTAATAAGCTCGGTCGCCGGCCTTGCCGCCGTAGCGCAGGGCGGCGAAGCCCTCCTCTTCGGTGCCGTAGCCCGCCTTGAGCAGAGCGCCCTGAGTATCCCGCGCCTTCTTGGTAATGACGTTGATCACCCCGTTGACCGCATTGGCACCCCACAGGGTCGCGCCGGGGCCGCGGATAACCTCGATGCGCTCCACATCGTCGAGCAGGGTGTCTTGAACGTCCCAATAGACCCCGGAAAAAAGCGGCGAATAGACGCTGCGGCCATCGATGAGAACCAGCAATTTGTTGGCGAAGCGGCCGTTTAAACCACGACTGGAAATCGCCCACTTGCTGCCGTCTATGCGGGCTACACTGAGGCCCGGCGCTAGGCGCAGGGCCTCAGGAATGCTGGTCGCGCCGGAGCGGCGAAGGTCGTCCTGGGTGATGACGAATACTGCCGCCGCCTCACTAACCTTCTGCGATTTTCTACTGACGGAGGTAACCTCCAGGTTGGTCAGTTCCTCGAGACTCAACGCCATAAGGTCCGTCTCAGAATACGCCCAGCTAAAAACCGGTGCCAACAGCAAGCACACTATCCACAGCAGCGGCAAAGCTTTTTGACAAAGGTTCAAATCAATCTCCTTCATCCATCCCTCAACAACCAAAAGGTCATTCATAACTTCAACGGCCAATAACAGTCTCAGCAGAGGTTGTCTGACCATAGGTGGCAAGGCTGGCAGATGGCTAGCGATTATCCACCGACACCGGCCCATACCGTGTAGCTGGCGTCAGGTACTTCACCCTTGTTCGCAACTTTGTGCAGATAATAGTCCACCAGCCCTTCCGGCGGCATAGGACGTCCAAGATAAAAGCCCTGCCCCTCGGTACAGCCCTTGGCCAGCAGAAACTCCATCTGCGCGGCTTCTTCAACCCCCTCTGCGATAACATCCAGCTTCAGAGTGCGCGCCAGGGCCATGATCCCCTCGGCGATGGCACCGCGATCATCACTGTGAAGAATATCGTTGGTGAAAGAACGGTCGATTTTCAGCTTCGACAGCGGGAAGCGCCGCAAGCAGCTCAGCGACGAATAGCCGGTACCGAAATCGTCGATGGCCAACTTGATCCCCCGCTCACGAATCCGGTACATGGCATCAATGGCTTTTTCCGCATCCTGCATAATGGCGCTTTCGGTGATCTCCAGCTCAAGCAGGGCCGGGTCAAAGCCCGTCTTCGCCAACACCTCTTCGATGGTATCGAGAAGATCGGCCTGCCAGAACTGTTTTGGCGAGATATTCACCGCCATGGTCCAGTCCGGATAGCCTTCTTTCTGCCAGAGTACCGCCTGATTGCAGGCCTCCTGCAACACCCATTTACCGATCGGCAGGATCAGCCCAGTTTCTTCAGCCAAGGGGATAAACTTACCCGGCGACACCAGGCCCATTACCGGATGCTGCCAGCGAAGCAGGGCTTCCATACCAATAATCGCCCCGCTCGCCATATCGACCTGAGGTTGGTAATGAATCAGCAATTCCCTATTATCGAGAGCCTTGCGCAACTTGTTCTCCATCAGCAAAGACTCCTGGGCCCTTTCGGTCATGCCCGAAGTGAAGAACTGGTAGTTATTGCGTCCAAGTTCCTTGGCCTGGTACATGGCCACGTCGGCGCATTGCATGAGGCTTTCGACGCATTCGCCGTCTTCAGGAAACACGCTGACCCCGATACTGCCGGAGACGAACAGTTCCTGGCTACCAACCTGCACCGGAGGAACCAAAATCTGTTGGACTTTTTGGGCCAGCATGGTGATGCCTTGATAATCAACAGCCTGTTCACTGACGACAACGAACTCATCACCGCCCAAGCGAGCCAGAGTATCGCCTGCACGGATAGCGGAAGCCAACCGATCGGCAACCGCCTGCAGAATGACATCACCAGTCTTATGACCCAAGGAATCGTTGATATTTTTGAAGCGATCGAGATCAATAAACAGAAGGGCCACCTTGTTGCTTTTGCGTCTGGCATTAGCCAAAGCGTGCTGCAGCCGGTCATCGAACAGTAAGCGGTTAGCCAGGCCGGTCAACGGGTCATGGTGAGCCAGGTAATTGAGGCGTTTCTGTTTCTCCTGCAGATCCGCATCCCGCACCTGAATCTGGTTGAGCATCTCGTTAAAGTTCTCTACCAGGGTACCGAGTTCGTCGCTGCGTTCCATAGCCACCCGCCGGGAGTAATCCTGCTCGGAGGAAACGGTAAGCATAGTCGCCGCCAGGTTTTCGATGGGCCGGGAAATCAAGCCTTGCAGCCACAGGGCCAGCAACCAGGCGAGCAGCGCGGCGCCGGCCAGGCCGATCAGGCCTAGGGTGACGTAGCGCAGCAGCACCTGCTGGATTCGGTCGAGACCGGCGCAGATATTCAGGGTGCCTATCTGCTCGTTGTTAAACAGGATCGGCTGGGAGACCTTCAAAAAGTCCCCGACAAAGAACGCCTCGCTTTTGGCGCCGGCGGGCAGGTCGAGGCGCAGTTTGTCAGACCGTTCCAGGTCGGGTCCCCGCTGGTACTTGGCGAACAGCCCGCCATCGACGGTGACGATGGAGCCGAAGGCGACCTGGGGCTTGCTCTGCAGGGTCCCGAGGGTTTCGCCGGCGGCCTGTCGGTCGTCGAAGACCAGAGCCGGCGAACAGTTGCGCGACAGGTCCTGGGCGAGAATCTGCACCTCATGCTTGAGGGCCTCGCGCAGCATGCTGCGCTGAGTAAGCACCGAAACCACGAACAGGCTAAACAGCACCACCAGACTGATGCCGGTGATGATCACCGTCAGCTTGCTGCGGATCGACAGCTTATCGAGGAGTGCCAGTAGCGTCTTCATCGTCCCTCCTGGATCACGTCGTCCTTGACGATCAGTCGGGCCAGACCGTAGAGCCGGGAGCTGATCTTCAACTGGCCTCTGGCGACGGCGTCGAGGTTAAGGTCGAAGCGAATGCGGCTGTTCTGGCGCACAAAATTCATCATCCCACCTTGTTTGACAAACAATTCATCGTCACTCACGGTGAGAACTGGGACGCCATCAAGGGCGCGCAGGATGGCAGGCAGATCCTTCTGCGCCGTACGCCCGACATACAGCACCTGCAGCTGGTGCTTCTGCGCGGCAAGTTCCTGCAAAGAGCCGAGCTGAACCGTCTTGATCAAACCGTTGCTGCTGCCCTCCGCCGCCAGATCGAGAAGCCACTCCTGCAGCGGGTCCCGACCTAGAATGCCCAGCACCAGCTCCGGCTTCACCGCTGGCAGGACGGCTTCCGGCCAGCGCACGAACTGCACGAAGTTGTAAAGCATCGCCGCCTTGACCGCATCTTCCGGCGCCGGCTCGCGGGCATCCGACGGCACCACCCCCGCCGCCAGTAGCAGCAGGATCAGCAGAATTGAAACCAACAGTCTATGTCCCAGAGAAGCATGTCGTTTCGTCTTCATCGCCATGGCCCTCCGAACTCCCACTTGATCTGGCCATAAACACCGCGGGGCACGGCGGTGGACACGGTGCCGAACTCCGCCTGGGATTCGGTGTGCTGCTCCTCCAACAGATTCTGCCCCACCAGGGCCAGTTCCAGGCCGGCCATCGGTCGCCAGGCCAGACGCACGTCGAGGGAATAGTAGGCGTCGATTTCGACCACGTAGACCGTTACCGGATCGACGTAGCGCAGCCACAGATCGAGGTCCAAGTTCCGTCCGATATCGAAAGAGGAGCGCAGCGACCACTGCTGCTGGGGACTCGATTTTTCGTAGAGCATGGCACTGAAGATGTCCACGCTACCGCCAGTAGTGTGGGTGTTGAGCTTTAGCAGGCTGTAGTTGCCCTGCAGGTGCCACCAGGGACGAACCTGCCAGTCGATCGCCACTTCCAGGCCGTAGCTTTCCGCCTCCAGCTTGTTGCCTTCTTCTTTAGCAAGCAGAAGACGGGTGGGGATAAAGACGTCTGGAATAGTGGGATGTGGAACAAACGCTTCTGGCACAACATCAGCGATTTCCGCTGAACGATGATCCCGGTAGCGGGAATAAAACAGGGCCGTATCGACACTGAAACCGCTGTACGGCATGAACCGGTAGCCGAGTTCGTAGGAGAAGACCTTTTCAGAATCGAAATCCTCGGAACCGCGGACAACGACCCTGGCAGGGAGGTCCATGGTATCAAAGAAGTAGTTTTCAGGCACCACCGCATAGAAGATGTCGCCGGTGGCCTCCATCTGCGACGGGGTGCGCACCGCGCGGGATACGGCGCCCCACAGGGCGTGGCGGGTGTTGGGGGTCCAGATCAGGCGCAGGTTCGGCTGATATTCGAAGCCGGTATAGTCGTTGTGCTCGAACTTGGAGCCGACCAGCAGACGAAGCTTATCGGGGATCAGGCTGAATTCGTCCTGCACAAAGAGGCTGAACAGCTGATCATTGGTCGAGTGGTCGCTGAACTCGACCAGTTCACCGTCCTCCAGTTCGTCGCTGGTCAGGCGGTAGCCCAACCCCCAGAGCAGTTCCTGCCGCGAGCCGAGCTGAAAACGGTGTTGAAAATCGACATCCAGCACATCCCAGATCGTCTTGGCCAGGGTCTGCTGGTCGCGATAGCCGTGATCATAATAGATCTGCAGGGCCAGGTCGCCATCGGCGGCGAATTGATGCTGCCAGCGCCCCAGCAGAAAACCGCCGGCAAAGGGGGTGTCGGAAGCTTGCTCATAGAATACTTTGGTGCCCAGCTCCAGGGCAGGGAGCAGCATATTGGTGCCCGCCGTACCACTGTAGGCCTCGCCCTGCAGGGTGAAGTCGTTTTGAGCGCTGGTAGCCGCATCGATGCGGAAGCCGCCGCGAAAGGCGTTCCAATCGTCGTGGGCCTCGCCGAACTGACTGACTTTGCCCACCAAATCGATATCCTCGTAGGGATAACTCTTCTGCGGGCCGCGATTGAAA
>MAXT01000120.1 GCA_001751225.1 Desulfuromonadales bacterium C00003107
TGCATATTCCGACGAAAGTGGGCCACTGATTCCGATTTTAAATGACCACCTGTTCCGACGCAAAAAAGCCACCGCTCGGAGCGAAGCGACGCTGGAGGTTTTGTTTTAAGACAACTGTCAGTTTTGGTCAATGGCTAGTGGCTTTTTTCGCATCGATTCTCCCTTCATTTCTATCTTGTGGGCGTTGTGTACAATCCGGTCGAGAATGGCGTCGGCCAGGGTCGGGTCACCAATCGCTTCGTGCCAGGCCGTGACCGGCAATTGGCTGGTGATGATGGTCGATTTAAGGCCGTAGCGATCCTCCATCAGTTCGAGCAGGTCGCGGCGTTGCGGGTCAGTCATCGGCGTTAGTCCCCAGTCATCCAGCACCAGCAGGTCGGTTTTGGCGTAGCCGAGCATCAGCTTTCCGTAGCGCCCGTCGGCTTTGGCCAGGCGCAGTTCTTCAAACAGTCGTGGCAGGCGCAGATAGAGTGCGGAATGGCCTTCGAGGCAGGCCTTGTGGGCCAAGGCGCAGGCCAGGTAACTTTTACCAACGCCGGTTGGGCCGCTGATCAGGATATTAATCCCCTTGCTGATCCAGGCACAGGCGGCCAAAGTCAGAATCATCGCCTTATCCAGGCCGCGTGAGCGACGGAAGTCGAGGTCTTCAATGGAAGCGGATTGTCTCAGCTTGGCTTTTTTCAACCGGGTGGCCAGGCGGCGGTTTTCCCGCTCGGTCGCTTCCCGGTCTACCAGCAGCCCTAGCCGCTCTTCAAAGCCGAGGCTGTCGATCTGTGGCATCTGCTGCTGTTCGCTTAATGCCTTGACCATACCGGTCAGTTTCAGGGTCTGCAGTTTCTCTATGGTCGGATGGATCAGCATCTGTCTGTCTCCTTAGTGGTAGTAACTGCCGCCACGAATGTTGTCATGATCGATCGGGATGCTCTGAATCTGTTCAAGCTGCGGCTGCTGCTGGTCAAGGCCGGTCTTGAGGATTGACTTGACGCTTTTATAGGTAGCAGCCTGCCCGTCCAGAGCAAGTAAACAGGCATTCTCCAGGCGATCTTTGCCATAGATTTTAGCGAGCCGGATCAGTCCCATGGCCGAGCGGAAGCCCTGCTGCGGATGACGACGAGACGCGAGGATCGCTTCGACCAGCGCCGCAGTCTGCGGGCCATTTTGGGCCGCCCAGTTGATCAGTCGCTGCGGAGTCCAGCTGGCGTACTGCTGATGGGCTTTCGGCATGTGCTCGGCGACGGTGGAGTGACGCCCTTTGCTGAAGGAGAGAGGGTGGGAGGCGACCCGCTTGCGTTGGTGAAAACATTCGATGCTGCCGGCAGTGATCCGGGTATCGAGTTGCTTGCCCTGCAGTTGATAGGGAACCGAGTAGTAGTGGCCGTCAATCTCAACGTGGTAGTCGATATTCACCCGCACCTTTTTCCAGCGGGCAAACTCATACGGTGTAGCGGGCAGCGGCTGCAACGCCGGGCGGTCCAGCGACTCAAAGGCTTCTTTGC
This sequence comes from Desulfuromonadales bacterium C00003107, assembly GCA_001751225.1. GTDB lineage: Bacteria > Desulfobacterota > Desulfuromonadia > Desulfuromonadales > Syntrophotaleaceae > Syntrophotalea_A. Next base: position 1,497 of record MAXT01000120.1, read on the forward strand.
GTGATCCGGGCAGCTTCTTGAAGGGGCGGTTGTTCAGGTCGGTCAGCAGTTCGGTAATCGCCGCATTGGCTTCGGCCAGGCTGAAGAAGGTGTGATTGCGCAGTCGGGCCAGAATCCAACGCTCCACGATTTGCACGGCAACCTCGGCTTTGGCCTTGTCCTTCGGCTTGCGCACCCGTGCCGGAATCACCGCCGTCCCATAGTGTTCGGCCAGATCCTGGTAGCTGGGGTTGAGGTCCGGTTCGTAGCGGCAGGCCTTGGAGACACCCGACTTCAGGTTGTCCGGCACCACAATCTGCGGTACACCGCCGAAAAACGCAAAGCTGCGCCGATGGGAGCCGAGCCAGTCGGACAAATCCTGGCTGTGGGTCGCCTCGGCGAAAGTGTAGTTGCTCGCGCCCATTACCGCAACGAAGATCTGCGCCTGGCTGATCTCGCCGGTGTGCGGATCGACAATCGGCAGGGTCTGCCCGGCGTAATCAACGAACAGTTTCTCCCCGGCCTTGTGAACCTGCCGCATCGACAGCTTCTGCTTGCCGCGCCACTGTCGGTAGAGATCACAAAAGCGGCTGTAACGATAAGCCTGCGGGTTGTCAGCCTGATACTCCTCCCAGAGCAGCATCAGGGTCACACCCTTACGTTTGAGTTCACTGTGGAGGTGCGACCAATCGGGAACCTGACGCTCTGCTGAAGGAATCGACAGCGGCGGCGGAAACAATCGCCGCTCCAGGTCCTGATCGGTTAACGATTCCGGCAACGGCCAACCCAGGTCAGCCTTGGCTGCCCGGCGCAGATAGTCGCCGACGGCGGTACGGGAGGTCCCGAGACAACGACTGATCGTCCGCTGACCAAGACCGCCGTCGAAATGAAGGCGAAGGACTTCTTTTATTTTACGCATGGATAACCTCGAATTTGCCAAGGGTGCACCTCCTGAAAAATAGAATTTTCGAGGTTGTACACCAGATTATCCAGCGTCGCCAAGGATTCCGAACCAAACCAATCCACCGATTCCGACAGGCCCCAAAAAGTGGCCTGCTTTGGTTCGGAATCAGTGGTCTGCTTTCCGTCGGAATGGGTGGTCATTTAAAATCGGAATGGGTGGCCCACTTTGCGTCGGAATCGGTGGTCGGATGCCGTCGGAATATGCA
>MAXT01000121.1 GCA_001751225.1 Desulfuromonadales bacterium C00003107
GTTAGATGTTATCTAGATATATTCAGGCTCTGCAACCCTCTAACGATTCAGCGCCTTGCGCCCGATATCGCTACGATAATGAACCTTGGGCCAACTGATAGCCTTGACACCCTGATAGGCCGTTTCAATCGCCTCGGCGACGGTTGTACCCAGGCCAGTCACACCCAGCACCCGACCACCAGCAGTAACTACCCGACCGTCTTTTTCTGTAGTGCCCGCATGAAACACGGTCACACCATCGATGGCCGCGGCGTCTGCGAGACCGTCGATGGGCACACCCTTTTCATAAGCACCGGGATAACCACCGGCCGCCATGACCACGCAGACCGCTGCTTTATCGTGCCACTCCAGCTCGACACCGGACAGGTCGCCCTTAGCGCAAGCCAGCAGCACCGGCACAATGTCCGATTTAAGGCGAGCCAAAAGAGGCTGAGTCTCGGGATCTCCAAAACGGGCGTTGAACTCCAGGACCTTGAGCTGACCGTCCTTGATCATTACCCCGGCATACAAAATACTGCTATAAGCGCAGCCCTCAGAGGCCATACCAGCGATGGTAGGTCTCAGAACCCGCTCGATGATCTGCTGATGGATATCTTCGGTAACCACCGGTGCCGGCGAATAGGCACCCATACCGCCAGTATTGGGACCGGCATCGCCGTCCAGGGCCGGCTTGTGGTCCTGGGAAGAAGCCAGCGGCACGATGATCTCACCGTCGGTGAAGGCCAGAAAAGAGGCCTCCTCCCCTTCCAGGAATTCCTCAATAACCACGCGACTGCCAGCGGCTCCAAAAGCTCCATCACAGAGGATATCCTCCACTGCGGCGATGGCTTCCGCTTCAGTTTGAGCAACGATGACGCCCTTACCAGCAGCCAGACCGTCGGCCTTAACCACGATGGGTGCACCCTGCTGACGGATAAAGTCCTTGGCCTGCTCGGCATCGGTAAAGGTGCCGTAGGCTGCGGTCGGCACTCCGTACTTGGCCATCAGGTCCTTGGAGAAACTCTTGCTGCCCTCGATCTGGGCTGCTTTTTTATCGGCGCCAAAGACGGTCAGGCCGGCCTCTCGAAAGCAATCAACAAGACCCAGGGTCAAGGGTAGTTCCGGTCCGACCACGGTCAGGCCGATCTGTTGCTGCTGAGCGAAAGCCAACAGGCCCTCGATATCGTCCACCTTGAAATCGACGCATTGGGCCAGCTCGGCGATACCGGCATTGCCCGGTGCGCAAAAGATCTTTTCCACCAGGGGGGACTGGGAAATTTTCCAGACCAGAGCGTGCTCCCGTCCGCCGCCGCCAATTACCAGAACATTCATATCGATTATCCCTTTCTATCTCTAGCCGCCGCCATCTCCGGCGGGCGACAATCCGTCTAACTTTCAGCGCTAAATCCCAAAGCTACGAATCTAATACTGCGGGATGACGCCTCCGCGTAACGCCTAATAATTTCGCAAAATCCATGGAGATGGCTAAGCAAAAATTTCGTCCTACAAGGCTTGGTGTTTTTTCAGGGGCGAAGACATACATCGTATGTCGAGATCCTGGAAAAACGCCATAATGCAGTAGGGCGGAATTTTTGCGACGCCATTTAGTGCTTGAAGTGGCGCATGCTGGTAAAGACCATTGCGATACCAGCCTCGTCGGCGGCAGCGATGACCTCTTCGTCGCGGATCGAGCCCCCCGGCTGAATCACCGCGGTGATGCCGGCAGCAGCCGCATTGTCAATGCCGTCGCGGAAGGGGAAGAAGGCATCGGAAGCCATGGCTGAGCCTTCGACTTCGAGACCAGCATGTTCCGCCTTGATGCCAGCGATGCGAGCCGAATTGACCCGGCTCATCTGACCAGCGCCGACGCCGACGGTCATGCCGTCCTTGCCATAGATGATAGCATTCGATTTAACGAACTTGGCCACTCGCCAGGTAAAGAGCAGATCCTGCATCTCTTTATCCGTCGGTGCGCGCTTGGTCACCACCTTGAGTTCATTGGTCAGCAGCAGATCAGCATCCTGCACCAACAGACCGCCGTTGACCCGTTTAAAGTCGAGGCGAGCCGCCGGAGTTTCGGGCCAGAAGCCGCACTCGAGAAGGCGTACGTTCTTTTTTGCAGCGACGACAGCTGCTGCTTCCTTGGTCACCGCCGGAGCGATGATCACTTCAACGAACTGGCGATCGACAATCGCCTGGGCAGTGGCAGCGTCGAGGCCGCGGTTAAAGGCCACAATACCGCCAAAGGCCGATTCGGGATCGGTGGAAAAAGCCCGTTCATAGGCTTCGAGCAAATTCTCACCGATTGCCACACCGCAGGGATTGGCATGCTTGACGATAACGCAGGCCGGCCCTTCGTCAAACTGCTTGACACACTCCAGAGCGGCATCCGTATCAGCGATATTGTTGAAAGACAAAGCTTTGCCCTGCAACTGGCGTGCGGTAGAGATAGAAGATTCCTGCCCTCCGGCCTCAACAAAGAAGGCCGCCTGCTGATGAGGGTTCTCACCGTAGCGCATCTCCTGAGTCTTTTTGTACTGCACGGTCAGAGTCGCGGGAAAGGTGGTTTCTTCTTCACCGAGACGCTTGCCGAGCCAGTTGCTGATGGCAGCATCGTAAGCAGCGGTACGCTGATAAACCTTGACCGCTAGGTTGAAATTGGTTTCAGGAGAAACTTTACCGGCGTTGTCTCCCATCTCGGCCAGTACCACCGGATAATCAGCAGGATCGACGACCACGGTTACGTCCCGATTGTTCTTCGCCGCGCTTCGCAGCATAGTCGGACCACCGATATCGATGTTCTCAATGGCATCTTCCAGACTGCAATCTTCTTTGGCTACTGTCGCCTCAAAAGGATAGAGATTAACCACCACCATATCGATGGGCTCGATGCCGTGTTCGGCCATCTTAGCCACATGGGCGGGATTGTCCCGCATCCCCAGCAGGCCGCCATGAACCTTGGGATGCAAGGTCTTGACCCGTCCGTCGAGCATTTCTGGAAAGCCGGTATAGTCGGAGACGTCCTGTACCTGCAACCCTTCCTTGCGCAGCAGGGCAGCGGTGCCGCCGGTAGACAGAATGGCTACGCCAAAGATACTGAGTTGTTTGGCGAAGTCGACAATTCCGGTTTTATCCGAAACACTGAGGAGGGCGCGTTTGATGACGGCCATAGCAAGTTCCTTTCCTGCATTAATCCTATAAAAATCTCTAGCAGTTCCTCTGACGAAGAGCGCAGAAGAGCCGCACGGTCCGTAAAAAAACAAAAAAACCGTCAGCAGGCGGTTTTTTAGAAATCAAGGGCACCTAAAAAGGCTTTTTCAAAGGCCGGAGTTCCGGACAGCGGATAGGGAGTCAGCTCATCGGCCAGACACTGGGCCTTTTCAGACCCCACCTCATCGAGCAGCAACCGGCAGCAACCGGCCAGCACACCAGCCTCGGCGAAACGTACCCTATCTATCATGTTTTCCGGCAGAATGGCAACCCTTTTCAGTATACGCGATTCCAGGGAAAAGCCGAAGGCGCCGGTCACTACAACCTCCGCCACCGAAGCGTCGGACAGCCCGGCTCTGGCCAGCAGACAATCGACTCCGGCGCGGATCGCGCCCTTGGCCAGCTGAAAGGTGCGCAGATCTTCCTGGGTCAAGCTGAGATCAACGGTCGCGTCACGATAGAGCCGCAGGCAGCGTTCGCCCGGACCACCGTCCAGATAACGGGCCAGATTGCTCGGCACCTGCAAAGGATCGGCAAAAGTACCGTGACTGTCGATCAGACCACCTTCCAGAGCCGCCGCCCCCGTCGCGGCCAAGCCACTGCCACAGAGCCCCCGGGGCGCGCCGCCACCGATCACATCGAGACGCAAGCGATCGCCGTCCAGAGTCACGCCACTGATGGCTCCCGCTGCGGCGGCCATGCCGCAACCGATCCCGCCCCCTTCAAAAGCAGGGCCAGCCGCTACTGAGGTGGTCCACCATTGGCCATTTGAATGCAGGGCCAGTTCACCGTTGGTACCGATATCGAGATAGAGGGTATTGTTGGGGTATGGAGC
>MAXT01000122.1 GCA_001751225.1 Desulfuromonadales bacterium C00003107
TCATTCTGCAGCTCAAGCTCCGTTCCTTCCGACCACTCTTCACCATCAAAACAAACCGCAAACACCTGATCGTAAAGATCGAAGTCCCGCTCGCTTTTGATCAGAATCGCCCGGGCGACGGTATAAAAGTCGCTCAGTGAGGTGACCAGGCCTAGACTCAAAGCTCGCTGCAGGCGTAGAAAAGCCGTCGGCGTTACCGCCACGCCGCGGACGCGCAAGGCGTAAAAAAACGTGATAAACATGGGCTCCCCCTTAATCCTGCAACTGGGCCATCACACGTTCGAGATCTGGGCTTTTCTTAAACAGTATGCCAAGGTAAGGAGGCACCCCTTGTTGCAAACTCTCTGCGCGAAAATCAGGATCGGTCTGCAGGGCCCGTAACCAGTTGAGTAATTCGCGAGTGGCCGGCTTCTTTTCTACCCCTTCGAGGTCGCGCAGGCGATAGAAGGCTGCGATACAGGCCTCGCTGAGATCTCGACCCACCTGGGGGAAATGCACTGCCACAATGGCCCGCATCATCTCTTCGTTGGGAAAGGCGATGTGATGGAAGTTGCAGCGACCAAGGAAGGGATCGGACAGATCCTTTTTAGCGTTGGAGGTGATAATAATCACCGGACGGTGGCGAGCACTGATCGTCTCATCGACTTCCAGAATGTCGAACTGCATCTGGTCCAGAACATCCAGCATATCGTCCTGAAAATCGGTATCGGCCTTGTCGATCTCATCAATAAGCAATACCACCCGCCGCTCGGCAGCAAAGGCCTGACCGATCTTACCCATACGAATATAGTCGCTGATATTGCTCACGTCCCGCTGCGAATCACCGAAACGGCTATCATTGAGTCGGGTTAGAGTATCGTACTGATAAAGTGCCTCGACCAGCTTCATGCTCGATTTAACATTGAGCACAATGAGCGGCATGTCGAGACGCTCGGCAATGGAGTGGGCGAGCATGGTTTTGCCGGTACCCGGTTCACCCTTGAGCAACAAAGGCATCTCCAGGGCCATGGATACGTTGATGATCTTGCCCAGCTCCTCATCGAGAACATAACGGCCGCTGCCGCTGAACTGGTCGAATGAATTCGTATTATCCGTCATAATTTATTCTCCTGACCAGAATTAGACCGGTCGTCTAGCGGACTGTTGAAACAATTCCCTGCATGGCTCGCCTGCACAGCCTTGAGGGACTTTCGTTTTAAGAACCTATCGCCCGTCAGCAACCAGCAAGCGATCGAACAGAACGGCTGTGAACTCTCGAATCGGCTGAGCGGAACGTTGCACCTTGGAGCGCAAAAGGGCGCCTTGCAGACCACTGAGCACGACTCCCGCCATGCACCGTGAATCTAGGCCGGCGTCTACTTCTTTAGCGGACTGGGCCTGATCGAGAATGGTCGCCAGATGTTTCAGCCAGTCATTAAAAATCTCCTCCAGGCGCAAGCGAAAGGTTTCGTTCTGCGCCGCCAGCTCCTGGCCAAGATTACCGATCAGGCAGCCGCGCACGCAACCGTCCTCCTCCAGACCGACTGCCTGTGCCACAGCGTCGAGGTAATTGCGTAAGCGTTCAAGAGGCGCCACTCCCGGTTCCTGCAAAAATGCACAGACAAACCGCTCGTAACCTTCGGCAAAGCGATCGATAACCGCCAAACCGAACGCTTCTTTGCTGGGGAAATAATGGTAAAAGGACCCCTTAGGCACCTTGGCTAGCTGCAACACAGCACCGATTCCAGTGGCACTGTATCCCTGAGTAGAGATCAGTTCCATGCCGACCTTGATAATGTCATTTCGGGTATCGCGTTTTTCCATAACTGTCATTATTAGACCGGTCGTCTAGTCTGTCAAGCGTTTTTTTTACTCCGAAGAGAAACTCATGGTGCAATCAACAGCCGCCCCCCCCCTATCTAAACAGCCACAATGCTTCACCGCATAAGAAGAAAAAACCAGCCCTCAATCATTCTCTTTTCTGTGCGGCAAAGGATCTGCACCAGTGTCTATGGGTTTGCCAAAGCCCCCGCGAAACAACTAAGATTTATCTGATTTACGCTGCAGTCGATGCAAACGCTGTAGACGTTCGCAGCGATGCAACTCGTATTTCAGCGCTTCACCGGAAAGCAGGGTTTCCCAGAAGGATATCAGCAGGGAAAATATCATCAGTGCCAGACTGATGACAAAGGCGAAACGTGCCCAGTATTCCTGATCAACAAACAGACAGACCATCGACACCATGCAGAGCAGAATACTGATAATTCCAGCCCCCTGCATCCATTTGATAAGCCGAATGCGCAGCCGCAGGTTGTTGACCTGCCGGCGGACATCAAGGTCTTCGCTCTCGGCCAATCGCCCGGCCAAGGCACGAATGACCTGTGCAACCGCCAAAAAGCGATTGGTATAGGCAAGCAACAGCAGCGAAATAGCCGGGAACAACAGGGCCGGAGTGGTGATATCAATAGTCATGGGAATTCATCCTCAACGCAGAGCAAAATACAGGAACAGCACTCCGGAGCCAATGCGTAAGTAGCAACTAGGCACGGATAGTTTAAGTAGGGAAGCCGCGGCAGAATCGCCATACAAAGCTCATTAACGGGCGGCCTAAGGCACACGGGAGAAACACTCTGGGCACTTCAGCCAAGAGCAATAATAGCAGATTTACGCTCTCAAGAATGCGGGACATTCTCAATCCAAAGTCGCCAACCTGCCCGGGGAGCACAAGACGACGACCTTGCGTTGCATTGGAGATGCTGAACTCGCCCCTACAAATAGCACAAAATCCCCGCCCGAAGGCGAGGATTTTGTCAACAGTCTGAGGCGGCCCTTGCGGGACTGCTTTTTTTATTTGCGTTCAATGTGTTAATCCGAGCTGGGTAGCCGAATTATTTGATGATTTTTAGATGACCGCCTTTTTCTGACGGTTGCGGAGCTTCGGATAATTCGGCCGGCGCTTCCAAGGGAGCCTCTTCAGGAAGGGTATCTTCTTCCAGCGAGGGCAGGGTACCGTCATCGATCATCTGCTGCAGAGAATTTGCGATGGTCAGGCACTGCTTCATACAGACCCGGCGCACGGGGCAAGTGGAACAATCGGCTTCGCCGCCAGCAACCCGCAAAGAATGAATGACCAGGGCAACGCTTTCCGGTTGATTAAGGGGAAGAAAAAACATCTACTGACTCCTGTAGCAATATGCTTCTGACATATATGACTGATTCTAACCAACAGGAAGCAGCTGACAAAATGGTAGCCTCCCCCCTGTACTTTTTTGTGACTGACAATGCAACATTTCACGCTCGGTCTGCAGCTCCTAAAGCTTTCGATCGGCGGCCGCGGCGAATTTGCGCAGTTTGTCCATGGTGGCGTCAAATTCCGACGGCCGCAGTGACTGGGGCCCATCACAGGAGGCGGTTTCGGGGCTGTTGTGGACTTCAACTAGCAACCCATCACAACCGGCCGCCACTGCCGCATAACACATGGAAGGCACCAGACTAGCGTGGCCGGTAGAATGGGATGGATCGATTACCACCGGCAAGTGGGTCTGCTCTTTAAGCACCGGTACGGCGGAGATATCGAGAGTGTTGCGGGTAGCCGTCTCGAAGGTACGAATACCCCGTTCGCAGAGAATGACCCGCCGATTGCCTTCGGACAGAATATACTCGGCGCTCATCAAGAACTCCTTGATAGTGGTCGCCATGCCGCGCTTGAGAAGCACCGGTTTATCCTGCTGCCCCAGCAACTTGAGCAGTGGAAAGTTCTGCACGTTGCGCGCCCCGACTTGCAAAATATCGGCATAGCGGGCCACCAGTTCCACATCCCGCGGGTTGACCACCTCGGTAATAATGGGCAAGCCGGTTTCCTGACGAGCCAGGTCGAGCAGTCGCAGCCCTTCTTCTTCTAGGCCTTGAAAAGCATAGGGGCTGGTACGGGGCTTGAACGCGCCGCCCCGCAGTACCGTAGCCCCGGCCGCCTTGACTGCGCGGGCGGTCTCGATCAGCTGCTCTTCCCCTTCCACGGAACAGGGGCCGGCCATCACTATCAGCTGCTCGCCGCCGATGGTTAGTCCGGGCGCCAGCTCGATGATGCTCGGTTCAGGGCAGACTTCACGGCTGGCCAATTTGTAGGGCTGCAGAATCGGCATCACATTTTCGACACCATCCATCGACTCGATAGACTGCAGGACCGCTTTGCCGCGTTCATCCCCTATGGCACCGATGACATTACAGGTTGCTCCGTGAATGACGTGGGGTTTGTAGCCGAGATCGCGAATCCGCTGTTTGATCTCCAGCAACTGCTCCCGGCTGGCCCCCTGCTTCATGACGATGATCATCTTTGTCTCCTTCTGACGGCGCCTTCAAGTCGGATTGTCTGACTTAGAGACGCGAGTTGTGGCTTTCCATTCGACTCAGCCGCACCCTTTTCGCCGATAAAAAACAAAAAGAAAACCACGGGGCCGAAGTTTGGTCTGCCCGTGGTTTGTGTTAATCGGTTGATTGACGACTGTAAGTTACGTCAACGGACCTTCACCCTGGGCAGACGGCCTAAAAAAGAAGCCGCACCAAAAGTAAAAACCGTTAAAAAACTCGCAACAAAGCTGCATATCAACACTCCGTAATTTCATACTATTCTTTTCTTCTAGCAGAATTACCGGCGAATAGCAAGGGCCGCACCGTCTCTGCCTGAGCCAGAAACACCGCAGGCCCTCTTTTAGCGACACAAGTTCGCTGCAACCGGATCAATCATATCGAGAGGAGCGGGCGGCAGGCAGCCTTCAAACCATTGTCCAGCTAACTGGTTTTCATCCGGGAACGGCCCCTTTCCATGGGGGAACTAACCCCTACCCCTCCTGGGTTTCCGGATGGGCACTAGCTGGAATACAAGGCTTGAGTAAAGCTATTCAGCCACCGATGCACGTCATTTCGCCGAATTTCGTTACGCAACAACTTCATCCGCCTGCGGCGTTCGTCCGGGCCCATAACATAGGCCTGATGAATGGCATCGGCGGTACCTTCGATATCATAGGGATTGACCAGCAGTGCCCCCTTGCCGAGCTGATCCGCCGCTCCGGTAAACTCGCTGAGAATCAGCACGCCGTTGTTCTCCACCGAACTGGCGCAATATTCTTTGGCCACCAGATTCATGCCGTCTCGCAGAGGGGTGACAAGGGCTATCTCTGAGGTCCGATATCGAGCCAGCAGCTGGGTGCGATCGAGGCTGCGGAAGACATAGTAGATAGGGTTCCACATAGACTCACCGAAACGGGCATTGATGCGGCCGGCCAGCTGATCGAGGGTCTCCTTGAGATTCTGATAATCGGGGACCAGGGTACGGCTCGGCACCACCAGTTGCATCAGACTGATCTTGGTAATGAGTTCGGGGTATTTCTCGAGCGCCCGTTCAAAGGCTAAAAATCGTTCGGGAATCCCCTTGGTATAGTCAAGGCGATCAACCCCCAGCATCAGTTGCCGGCCGTGCAGGTTTTCGTGCAGATACCAGGCAGCATCCTCCACCTCCTTGGAGCGGGCGCCGCTGTCAAATTCGTCAAAATCGATACTGATCGGAAAATGCCCAACCCGCACCGTACGCCCTTCAAATCGCAATAGATCATACTGCCTCTTGCGACTGATCACCTCGATCTCCGGCAGCAGCGAGCTTGCGGTATTAACAAAATTACGCCGATCCCGCAGGGTCTGAAAACCGAGCAGGTCGTAGGCCAGCAGCGCGCGGATCAATTGATCCTTCCAGGGCAGGCGGCGAAATAGATCCGGAGCCGGAAAGGGAATATGCAGAAAATAACCGAGCGGTTGGGGCATCTGCAGGGCCCGCAAATGTTCGCCCACCCCGATCAACTGGTAGTCATGAACCCAGATCAAGTCATCAGCCTTGGCATGTTCGGTGACGACCTGAGCAAACCGGCGGTTAACATCGAGATAAACCTGCCAGTTGTCGTAAGAGAAACGGCAGAAACCGAGCAGATCGTGAAACAGCGGCCACAAGGCCTCGTTGGAAAATCCTCGATAATACTTTTCCACCTCATCGGCCGAAAGGGGCACCGCCGCCAGCGAATAGCCATTGTCCTGGGTATAC
>MAXT01000123.1 GCA_001751225.1 Desulfuromonadales bacterium C00003107
GCTTACGGGACATCTCCACGGCGACCTTTTGATCCATAAGATCCTGGAAAATCTTTTGGTCGTTGCCCTTGGGCAGCAGGCCGCCGTCGGGGACAGAAGCCCGCATGCTCTTCAGCATGGACTGGACCATGATCGCTTCGAAATCCTGGCATTTTTGGCGCAGCTTCTCTGGGTTTTTGCCGGACTGGCTCTTCGGTTTCTCGGGGCTGCTGGCCTGGCTCATGAGCATTTGGGGATCGAAGGAAAGTTCCATATGGAATCTCGTGTTGGTGTTAAGGGAAAACCAAACAGGCTTGGAGATGCTGCCCTGAACTACATATCGGCCTTTGCTGAGAATAGTTTAGGTCGTTCATTTAGAGCAAAGGCTTTTACCGCAGAGGACGCAGCGTTCGCAGAGAAAATCTATTTATTCTTTTGATGGGTCTACCTCTGCGTGCTCTGCGCTCTTTGCGGTGAATGCTGTTAAGTTTTAAATTTTTACAGAACCACCAGTTCGGCATGCAGGGCACCGGAAGCTTTGATGGCCTGGAAAATAGCGATCAGATCCCGTGGGGTGGCGCCGATGGCATTGAGAATCTTGGCCATGTTGCCGATGCTTAGAGCAAAGGCTTTTACCGCAGAGGACGCAGCGTTCGCAGAGAAAATCTATTTATTCTTTTGATGGGTCTACCTCTGCGTGCTCTGCGCTCTTTGCGGTGAATGCTGTTAAGTTTTAAATTTTTACAAAACCACCAGTTCGGCATGCAGGGCGCCGGAAGCCTTGATGGCCTGGAAGATAGCGATCAGATCCCGCGGGGTGGCGCCAATGGCGTTGAGAGCCTGGGCTACGTCGCCAATACTGACTCCCATTTGCAGAACCACCAGCTCTCCATCGTCCTCAGAGGCAGCGATGTCCGTTTCCGGTGTAACGACCGTTTCACCCCCAGAGAAGGGTAAGGGCTGGGAGACCATGGCCGATTCGCTGATGACCAGATTGAGATTGCCGTGAGAAACAGCCACTGTGGCGATGCGGACCCCTTCGCCCATGACGATGGTGCCAGTCTTTTCATTGACCACAATTTTGGCTGTGGAATCCGGTTGCACGGGCAGCCTTTCAAGGGCTGCGACGAATTCCACTAAGCGATCCCTATAGGGCAGGGGGATGTCGACGTTCAGACTTGCACTGTCAACAGGGGTCGCGAGTGGACGGTTGAAGTGTTCGTTAATCACTGCAGCAATACGCGAAACCGTGGTGAAGTCTGGATCCGAGAGCTGGTAACGGAGTTGGCCGTCGGGACTCAGGGTAAAGGGGACTTCCCTTTCCACTAGCGCGCCGCCGGGCAAACGGCCGACGGTGGGGTGGTTTTTCTGCACTTTGGCCGCCTTGCCGCCAAAGGCCAGGGAACCGACGATCAAGGGACCCTGAGCAACAGCATAGATATTACCGTCTGGTGCTTTGAGGGGGGTCATGAGCAGGCTGCCGCCAACCAGGCTGTCGGCGTCACCAATGGAGGAGACCAGCACATCTATCGTGGTACCGGTCTTGGCGAAGGGTGGCAGTTTAGCGGTTACGATGACCGCGGCCACGTTGTCGACTTTGACATCGGCCTGGTTCACGGTGACCCCGAGACGTTCCATCATATTGACCAATGACTGCACGGTAAACTGGGTGCTGTTACTGTCGCCGGTACCATTGAGGCCGATGACCAGGCCGTAACCGACTAGCTGGTTGCTACGCACTCCTTCAATCTTAGCGATGTCTTTGATGCGTGCCGCCGAAATGGACAGGGGCAACAGCATCTGCAGGATAAGAAGTGCTGGCAAAGCTATAATAAGGCGTTTCAGCATCAAAAAATCTCCTTAGAACGGCCAGACGTTGTCGAGGATTCGAGTCATCCAGCCTGGACCCTGTTTGTCGCTGATAACCCCTTTGCCGGTGTAGGCGATTTTGGCGTCGAGCACGTATTTGGAGTTGATGATATTCTGCGTTGAAATATCGTTGGGGCGTACGATGCCGGTCAGAACAATAATCTGTTCCTCTCGGTTGACGGTGATCGTCTTGCCCCCTTCGATGCGTAGGTTACCGTTGGGAAAAACCTCGACTACTCGAGTGGAGAGGGTAGCGACGAGGTTCTCCTTGCGAGAGGTACTGCCGGTTCCCTTGAAATCATTGTCATAATTGGTAGCAATCAGCTGGGTCGGATCGATGGCGCTGTTGATTGCATCGAAATCCGTTTCGAAACCGAGAAACTTGCTGATGCCAGCTTTGCTAGAGCTTGAGCGATCGGTTTCTGTAGTCGCTTCGCGGCTGGCACTGGCTTGTTCAAAAATAGCCACAGTCAGGATGTCACCAACCTGACTGGCCTTGATGTCGCCGAACAGGCTGCCCTTGTTCTCAGTCCATAGAGAACCGCTGCTCTGGGGAGTCTCCACGGCAATCTGAGGGGCTTCGTACGATGGCAATTCCGTGGTTGGTAAAGAAGTTCGAGCAGCGCATCCGGATAGTAGCAGGACGCCAAGAATGAGACTCAAAAGGCGGTTTTTCATGGTTTATAACTCCACCGTCACCGCAACTGGGCCGGCAACTTTGCAGATAAGGTCTTTTTTCGAACTGATATTGCGTACCCGGATCATGTCGCCGGCATTACCATTTTGCTGTGCTAAGCCTTTGGCGGTGACGGTCAGGGCTCCTTTTTGGACCGTAATGGTGACAATCTCTCCCCGTTTGATCATTGGTGGAAAGGTGACGGCTGATCGTTCAAAGACCTCGCCTTTGCGCAGGGAACGCTTCAGACGTTTACCGAGCAGTTCGTTGCTGTCAAAACAGGGTGCCCGCAGGCGGTTGAGGTCTCTTTCGGCCAACTCGATGTGGCTTTCGCTGAGGATGACGCCGCGCCGCAGGTCGCCGGTGGTTATTGCCACTTCGGCGAGGGCCTCAAGGGTAGTGCTGACGGTGATATTCTTTACCGCCTTTTCGTCCACCCGAAAGATCAGACTGAAGCGGCGGCTCGAAAGCACGCGAGGATCCGAAGGGGTGATTTCACAGGTCAGCCGACCGGCCGGAACCGAAAAGGCTTTAGGTAGACGAAGATGGCGAAAGCGAAGTTTGGTCTGGGGCATTCTGCTTTGCTGCAGGTCCAGATAGTCTTCTAGATACTGTTGTACCTGCTCCGGTTTGACGACGGTTTGTTTTTGCTCGTCAACCTTAGCTGCATGTCCGTCCCGAATCAGGGGGAAGGTCAGCAGACAGGTCAGACAGAAGATGGTGGTCAGGCGTAGCAAAAGGGTCATAGTCTGTTATTACATCAGGTTATTGGTCATCTGCAGCATGTCGTCTGCTGTTTTGATGGCCTTGGAATTGATTTCGTAAGCTCGTTGACCGGCAATCATGTTGACCATCTCTTCCATGATATTGACGTTGGATCCTTCCAGAAAACCCTGGGCCAGACTGCCGAACCCGTTTTCGCCCGGGGTGCCGATCGATGGTGCGCCGGTGGTCGGGGTTTCGCTGTATAGGTTGTGGCCCATAGCTGAGAGACCGGCGGGATTGCTGAAGCGGGTCAATTCGATGGTGCCGACCTCGGTCGGTGCGCTCTCGCCGTCGAGAAAGACCTCCACGGTACCGTATTGGCCGATGGAAATCTGGGTGGCGTTCTCCGGAATCACGATTTCGGGGGAGAGAGGATAACCGTCCGAGGTAACCATGCGTCCGGTACTGTCCTTTTTGAAGGCGCCGGCCCGGGTGTAGGCCGTTTCACCGGTAGGCATGGCGACCTGAAAAAACCCTGAGCCCTCAATGGCCAGGTCGAGGTCGTTGCCGCTCTGTTGAATGTCGCCGGTGGTAAAGATCTTCTGTACCGCTGCAACTCGGGAGCCGAGGCCAACCTGTACCCCGGTGGGGATCTCCACGCCAGGAGAAGAAGAGGCACCGGCGATTTTGACCGTCTGATAGAGGATGTCCTGAAAGTCGGCGCGGCTCTTCTTGAATCCGGCGCTGTTGACGTTGGCCAGGTTGTTGGCGATAACGTCCATATTGGTTTGCTGGGTTTCCATGCCGGTGGCGGCAGTCCACAAAGCCCTAATCATCGCTTGTCTCCTTGGTATGCTATCGGTTAGCCGATTTTGCCGAGTTGAACCGCTTTTTCGGCCAGACTATTATAATTCTGGAGCATCTTCTGGCAGGCCTCAAAGGCCCGCATCGTTTCTATCATCTTGCCCATTTCCTGCATCATGTTGACG
>MAXT01000124.1 GCA_001751225.1 Desulfuromonadales bacterium C00003107
ATGAAAATCCCAGCGTTCGGCGGCACTCACAGGGGGTGAAAACCATCAAGCAAACGCTTAAAGCTCCAAGCTTTTTGCCCCTCCCTCCCCTGTGACACTGCCGGAGCGGAGTGGACGTTTTGCGAAACAGGCGGAAAACTGTCCGAGCGCCAGCGAGTTTTTTTCCGCCCGCAAAAGGTCTGCGTAGCGCAGGGTACCCGCAGGGCCAGGAGCCGGGGCGCCTTTTTCTGCCTACTCTTTTTTGGCGCGTAAAAAGAGTAGGGCGTCGGGCGGGGACGCCACCCCGCGGTTTATACACCTCTACTAACGAGACAAAACAGGCCGGCTGCTTCAGTAAGCAGCCGGCCTCATATTATGCGTCGTTTGTGCCGCGTCATCAATTAATTGATCTGCACGATATTCCCGTTCTGCACCTGCAGCAGGAACAACACCTTTTGCGCATCGCCCTGGGCATCAAAGGAAGTCGCTCCGGCCACCCCGGGATAATTCTGCAATTGGCTCAGCGCGTTACGCAAATCTTCTCGCGAAAGTTGCTCGCCACGACTGAGCTGTGCCAGCAAGATGCCGGCCGCATCGTAACCCTGGGCTTCAAGAATGGTCGGCTCGGCGCCATAGCGTTCAAAGTAGCTGTTGACGAAGGCCTGCACAAAGGGATAGGGGCTGTAGCGGTAAAAACCGTCGCTAAAGACCGCCCCCTCCACATAGCCGTCGGCCAGGCGCAGCAGTTCTGGATTGTTCCAACCGTTGATGCCAAGCAGAGCCACATCCCGCACCCCGTAATAGGCTAACTGCGGAGCGATCAGACCGACCCGCTCGGCGTAATCGGGAATAAAGAGCGCCTCGAAGGGCAGGGTTGGCACCTCTGGTTCAGCCTCTGGCGTGACAGGTGGTTCCGGCTGTTCCGGGGCATCTGGATCCTCGCCCTTGAGCAGCAATATCTGGCGCCGAAAATCGGTAGCATCGGCGGCATAACGTCGCGCAGCGACGATGTGGCCACCCCGTTGCTCCACCTCGGCCGTAAAACGGCTGCTCATCTCCCGACCCAGTCGATTGTCGGGCGCCAGCACAGCGAAGGTGCGCAGGCCCCGTTCCTCGATCGCATAGCGCGCCAGGGCTTGGGCCTGCAGAGAGCTGGTCAGGGAACTGCGAAATACATAGGGACCGGTTTCAGCCAGGCCGTTCCGCTGGCTCAGGGTCAGCAACGGCAGGCGTTCTAGCTGAGCCCGCGCCGCTGCCGCTTCGGCAGCGGTTCCGGTGAGGGGGCCGAGCACGGCCAAGGCCTGCTCGGCGTTGGCCAGCTCCGATATAGCCCGCGCACTGAGATCCGCATCTCCGGCGCTGTCACGAAACAATAGTTTTACCGGGTACTCGGCACTGCCGAGCTGCTCCAGTGCCAGTTCTATGCCCCGCCGCACAGCCTTGCCAAAGGCCGCGTAACGCCCCGACAAGGGCAGAATCACCCCCAGCACTCGACTCTTGACCGGCGCTCCGAACAAGCGGTCGCGTAATTTTACCGCTTCTTCCCGGCCCGGAAAAGCATTGGGCTGTTGCAGCACTGTTTCAATCTGACGACGAGCCGCAAGCTCGTTGCCATCGCGCCAGTTGCGTAGCGCTAGTTGGAGCCCGGCAGCCTGTCCGACTGCGGAGCCCTGAAACATAAACGCCGCTTCGGCGAGTTGTGCTTCACTGAGCTGATCGGTTACCACTTCACCGGTTCGCTGCAACAGCGTGTCAGTCTGCTCCCGATCGACGGCCAGAGGCAAGTAAGCATGGACAAAATAGAGCGCCTGTAGCCAATGTTTTTGCTCGAGATGGCCTGTTGCCAAGTCAGCCAGACGCCGTCCCTGATCGGTACGGGACAGGCGACTATCATCGATCTCAGTCAGCAGGGCAATGCCCTCCTCGCTGCGACCCAGCCGGATCAGCGCGGTCCCTTCCAACAATCGGGTTTCACTGCCACGCAGAGTATTTGGAACACGCTGCAGATAGTGCAGCACCTGATCATAACGGCCGCGCTGGTGATAGATGCGAGCCAACACCAGCAGTGCTTCCGGTTCCAGGACCGGATCCGTTTGCCCGGCCAGATAATCGAGCAACACAGCCTGAGCCCGGTCCAGTTCGCCGATCCGGTAATAGTGCAGCCCCTGCTGCAAGGCGCCATCAGCCGGTTCCGTCGCGGCCATAGACACCCCGCAGACGGACCAGAACAGCAGCAGGGTCAACATCCCTAGCAAGATCGAAGCAGAGCCTTGACGCAGCACCGCGGTTCTATTCGCTACAGCATGTCTTGACGATATCACCTTCGCGCTCCCGTGCCTGGGTGGTGGCTGATTCAGCCGAACAGTTCCTTGACCTTGTCCAAAAAGCTCTTGCCCATGGGGTGGATGTCCTGCCCCCCCTCAAGGGCAAATTCTGCCAGCAGTTCCTTTTGCCGGGCGGTCAATTTGGTGGGGGTTTCGACCCGCAACACCACCAGCTGATCGCCACGGGCATAGCCCTGCAGGGAAGGGAATCCCTTACCCGGCAACTGGACCACCTTGCCCGATTGGGTTCCGGAGGGAACCTTGATGGTCATTTTTTCCTCCAGGGTCGGCACTTCCAAGTCGCAGCCGAGGGCGGCCTGAGGAAAGGAAATCGGAATCTCGCAGATGATCTCCTGTCCTTCGCGACGAAACAGCGGATGCTCCTGGACGTTGATCACCACATAGAGGTCTCCGGGCGGGCCGCCTTGCAGCCCCGGCTCTCCTTCACCGATAAGTTTGAGTCGGCTGCCGCTCTCGACTCCAGCGGGGATCTTCAGAGAAAGGTTCTTCTTACCCTTGATTCGGCCGTGGCCACCGCAATCGACACAGGGCTGATCGATGACCTGACCGAGGCCGTTACATTCGGGACAGGGGCGGGTCAACGAAAAATACCCCTGTTGATAGCGCACTTGGCCGGCACCTCGACAGACATCGCAGGTGCGAGGGCTGGTCCCCGGCTTGGCGCCGGAGCCGCCACAGGGCTCACAGGCCTGGTAGCGAGGGATCTGTATCTTGGTTTCGAGACCGAAAGCCGCATCCTCGAAGTTGATGCTCAGATTATAGCGCAGATCATCACCGCGCTGGCCGCGGCTAGTGCGACCGCCACTCCGGCCACCAAACAGATCGCCAAAGATGTCACCAAACAGATCCTCAAAGGGGCTGCCGCCGAAACCATTACTGGAGAAACCGCCACCACCGCCACCACCGCTACCAAGACCGGCATGTCCGTATTGATCGTAAGTAGCCCGCTGCTGACGGTCGGAAAGGACCGAATAGGCTTCGGAGAGCTCCTTGAAGGTCTCTTCTGCCTCTTTATTGCCGGGGTTCTTATCGGGGTGATACTGAATGGCCAGCTTCCGATAGGCCTTTTTGAGTTCGGTTTCTCCGGCGTTGCGGTGGACGCCGAGCACCTCATAATAGTCGCGTTTTTCCAAGTCCGTGCCCCTTGGGAAATGACCGCCGGGCAGGGACCCGACGCAGAATCTGTGAACAGCAACAGGAGCCGGGTTTCCCCGGCTCCTGCCGTCATGGATACAACATTAGTTTGACGCGGGGTTAATCCTTATCTTCGTCCACTTCTTCAAACTCGGCGTCGACGACCCCTTCATCAGCGGCCTCTGCCTCTTCAGCAGCACCTTCAGGAGCAGCGCCTTCGGTCTCCTCCTGCTTGTACATGGCCTCGGCAAGCTTGTGAGACGCGGTGGCCAGGGCTTCAGTCTTCTGCTTGATGTCGGCAGAATCGTCCCCTTCCATGGCCTTTTTCAATTCTTCCAGAGCCTGTTCGATAGCTTTGCGGGTCTCTTCATCGACCTTGTCGCCATGTTCTTTGAGGGACTTTTCAGTGGTATAAACCAGGCCGTCGGCCTGATTGCGCACCTCGACCAGTTCCTTTTTCTCCTTGTCCTCGTCGGCATGGGTCTCGGCGTCCTTGACCATTTTGTCGATCTCTTCGTCGCTAAGACCGGACGAGGCGGTAATACGGATCGACTGCTCCTTGCCGGTGCCGAGGTCCTTGGCGGCAACATGCAGAATACCGTTGGCGTCGATATCGAAGGTGACCTCGACCTGTGGCACGCCCCGCGGAGCGGCGGGGATGCCGACCAGCTCAAAACGGCCAATGGTCTTGTTGCCTTCCGCCATTTCCCGCTCGCCTTGCAGCACGTGAACCGATACCGCCGGCTGATTGTCGGCCGCAGTGGAGAAAATCTGGCTTTTTTTGCAAGGGATGGTAGTGTTTTTTTCGATGAGTTTGGTCATCACCGCACCGAGGGTTTCAATACCCAGGGACAAGGGAGAGACGTCGAGCAGCAATACATCCTTGACGTCTCCCTTGAGAACTCCACCCTGAATGGCAGCGCCGATAGCTACCACTTCATCTGGATTGACCCCCTTGTTAGGCGTCTTGTTGAAGATTTCCTGTACCTTGCTTTGCACCGCCGGCATGCGGGACATGCCGCCGACCAACAGTACCTCATCGATATCCGAAGCGGACAGCCCGGCATCCTTGATAGCAGTACGGCAAGGACCCACCAGCTGATCGAGAAGGCTGGCACAGATGCTTTCCAGCTTGGAGCGGGTCAGCTTGATGTTCATGTGCTTGGGACCGGACTGATCGGCGGTGATAAAAGGCAGGTTGATGTCGGTCTCCATGGAGCTGGAGAGTTCACATTTTGCCTTTTCGCAGGCTTCCTTGAGGCGTTGCAGGGCCATCTTGTCGCCCCGCAGATCGATGCCTTGGTCTTTTTTGAACTCGGCAGCCACATAGTCGATAATGTGCTGATCGAAGTCCTCGCCGCCGAGGAAGGTGTCGCCGTTGGTCGATTTAACCTCGAATACGCCGTCACCCAACTCGAGAATGGAGATATCGAAGGTACCGCCGCCAAGGTCAAAGACCGCGACCTTCTCTTCGCCCTTCTTGTCCATGCCGTAAGCCAGCGCAGCGGCAGTTGGCTCGTTGATGATACGCAATACCTCGAGGCCGGCGATCTTACCGGCGTCCTTGGTGGCCTGACGCTGGGAATCGTTGAAATAAGCGGGGACCGTAATGACCGCTTCGGTTACCGCCTCGCCCAGATAATCTTCGGCGGTCTGCTTCATCTTCTGCAGAATCATGGCCGAAATTTCCGGAGGGCTATATTGTTTGCCGCGGGCTTCAACCCAAGCATCGCCGTTGTCGGCGTTGATGATCTTAAAGGGGCTGATCTCAATATCCTTGCGCACCGCATCGCTGTCGTACTTACGGCCGACCAAGCGCTTGATGGCGAACAGGGTATTCTCAGGATTAGTCACCGCTTGGCGCTTAGCCTGCTGACCCACCAGACGCTCACCGCTCTCGGAAAAGGCGACCATGGACGGCGTGGTCCGGGAACCTTCTGCATTGGCGATGACGATGGGCTCGCCACCTTCCATAACGGCAACACATGAATTGGTGGTGCCAAGGTCTATACCGATTACTTTACCCATAACTTTATATTCTCCTTGTAGATGTTTTCTTTATATGGCTTAACGTTAAATTGAAGGCCGGTTATTGCTAATCCTAAGACGATGCCGCCGGGGCTTTGGCAATCATTACCAGTGCCGGGCGCAACAGTCTGTCATTAAGGGTGTAACCCTTCTGCATCTCTTGCACCACGGTGTTCGGAGCGTATTCGCTGCTCTCCATCTGCCCCATGGCTTCGTGACAGTCGGGACTGAAGGGCTCGCCAATGGCAGCCACCGGGACGACGCCAAAACGCTCCAGGGTCTTGCGGAACTGTTCAAGGGTCATCTGCACCCCTTCGAGCAAACCGCCTTCTTGCTCCTGTTCAGCGTGGGCCACAGCCCGTTCAAGATTATCAAGGGTCGGCAATATCTCGCGCAGCAAGTTTTCGTTGGCGAAACGGGCCAAGTCTTCTTTTTCACGCTGCATACGCTTGCGGTAGTTTTCCAATTCAGCCCGCTCGCGCAGATACAGGTCCCAGTTCTTTTGCGCCTCGGCCCGACTTTCGGCGAGAGCCTCCTCTGCAGTAGGCTGGGCCTCTTCGGCCGATGGCGAAGCCCCTTCCTGGGCCTCCTGATTTGCGGCCGCAGCTTCGTCCTGTTCGTGTTTCTTTTTCTTTGGCAAGGGTTCGTTCTCCTTTTATGCTTTATTCCGATTCGCTATTCAAAATATCGCTAACCAGGCTGGCGGCATAGTCAACCAAAGGGATAACCATGGCATAGGGCATGCGCGTTGGACCGATGACCCCAAGAATACCGGTTGTGCCGCGGTGGCTGGAGTAGCAAGAAGTCACCAGACTGCAGCCTTCAATTTCACTGTTGTTATCGGCGCTGCCGATAAGAATCTGCACCCCTTCGACCTGCTGAGCCTTATCAAGCAACTCGACCAGCAACGACTTCTGATCAAAAGTCCGCATCAGGCGCTTCATGGTAGACAGGTCGGCAAACTCCGGTTGTTCAAAAATATTACTGGCTCCTTCGACGAATACCTGCCCTCCCAGATCATGTTGAAGCACATAGCTGGAAAGGAGCAGGGCTCGGCGTTGCAAGCTATCAAACAGAGCCTGCTCACGAGCCATCTCAGTGGCAATGCGATTCTTGACTTCCTGAATCGGCAGCCCGGAAAATTCCTGATTCAGGTAATTGGTGACTTCGTCCAGTTCGCCCTGGGTAAGAGGTTCCCGCACATCCACCAGTTTGTGCTGCACGATACCGGTCTGGGTAATAAAAACCACCAACACCCGGGTCTCAGTCAAGCGGACAAACTCGATACGACGAAACACCGTCGAAGTAAAACGCGGTACCATAACCAAGCCGGTATAGTTGGAGACGGCGGACAGAATACGGCCCGCCTCCCGCAGCAATCCCTCGGTATCCAGCTCGCGAAAGTTGCACTCCTGCTGCAGATGCTCACGCACTTCACGGCTCAGTTGCTGGACCTGCAACAAGCTGCCGACATAAAAACGATAGCCCTTATCCGTTGGTATGCGTCCAGCGGAGGTGTGGGGCGAAAAAAGGTAGCCGAGATCTTCCAGGTCGGCCATAACGTTACGCACCGACGCCGGAGACAGATTGATGCCGATTCGACGACTCAAAGTCCGCGACCCCACCGGTTCACCGGTAGAAGTATAGTCTTCGATGATCGCCTGCAGGATCAGTCGACTACGTTCGCTCAGCTCTTCGCTCATCGCCTTTACCTACCCGGTGCCTTTCGCCAAAAGGCAAAAAGCAACCGCCGGCTTCCCTTAAGGAACCCGGCTGAAAAATGTTCAAGCCGGACAATCCGGCGAACCTAACTCATTAGCACTCATCCAAGAAGAGTGCCAACGGAGCACAACATAACAACGGCCCTGGGCTTTGTCAAGGGAAAGGGCGGCGGGAAATAACCGTTTTTTCATAGAAAAAAAGAGATGAAATGATCGAACAATAACCATCCCTGTACGTCGAAACGCCAGCACCCTCCAGAAAGGTTAAGACGCTCGCCACAGCGCCGCACCGCTTCTGGAAAAGCTTCGGCGACGCCAAGACCAAAGCGTCGACAGAAATCCTCTTCGGCGACCCCTTCGCGACAGCGCAATCCAAGATAGAGGGTCTCGGCCATGGCCCCTTGTTGATCGAAGGTCTCCAGGGTTTCCGCCGGATCGCGGGCCTGCTTCAAATGCTGCCGGTAGCGCTGCAGGTCGGCAGGCACCGCTCGCCGGGTGCCATAACCGGCGGCCATAAAGGAATGAGCCCCGGCGCCAACGGCAAAGCAGGTCTGGCGCCGCCAATAAGCAAGATTGTGGCTACAGAGATGACCCGGCTGAGCATAGTTGGAAATTTCGTAATGCTCAAAACCGGCGCCGGTGAGTTGCTCGTGAATAGTGAGGTAAAACTCGGAAAACGCATCCTCATCTGGCAGTTTCAGCGCGCCACGGCTCTGCTGCTCTTCAAAGGGGGTTCCAGCCTCCACCGTCAGGCCGTAGCAGGACAGGTGATCGGGCTGTAACTGCAACAGCGCAAATAGGTCTTCAAGCAATTCGTCCCGGCTCTGACTCGGCAAGCCGAACATCAGATCGCAGCCGACATTCCTGAAACCAGCCTGACGTGCCCAGGCCACGGCCCGAACAGCCTCCCGGGGCGAGTGTCCGCGCCCCAAAGTCCGCAAGGCACCAGACTTCAGAGACTGGACCCCAAAGGACAGGCGATTAACACCGGCCTGCCGGTAGCCCTGCAATCGAGCCAAGTCAACAGTCCCTGGGTTTGCCTCGATAGAAATTTCGGCAGAGTCGGTCAATCCAACGGTACGCTGAAGCTGTTGAAGAATGGCGTCGACTTGACCTGGAGCCAGCAGAGACGGAGTGCCACCACCAAAAAAGACCGTTCCGAGCGGAGCGGTAAAAGCCTGATTGTCACTCAACCAGGCCAAATGTCGCAGCAACAAACCGACATAGTCGTTGAGCTGCGGCTGATCCGCCACCTGCGAATAGAAGTCGCAATAGGGACACTTACTACGGCAAAAAGGAATATGCAGATAAAGAGAAGGGCTGCTCTCGCCAGTAGGTGGCGTATGGGTTGACACAGGCGTTGTCCCTAGCGACCTCAGGTGAAGAACAGCAGCGACATGACCGCCAGATAGAGCACTGCCAACAACACTCCGATACCCACCGGGTAGGTCCCGGAACGACTACGGCATTCAACCATTCCTTCCGTGTCGGGCAAATCTCTGCTAATCAATCCGAAGCGAGCCAGCAGCCGCAGACCGGCTATCTGCAGATTGCCCCCCGGCGCCTCGAAAAAGCACACCAAGCGAGGCAAAGCACGGCGCAGCAGAAACTCCTCAGCACCGGTATTGAAGCCATTGAGCAGCCGGTCGGCCAGCCGATAGAAGAGCCGTGCACCGCGGCGATAGAACCAATCGACATCGAGATACACGGCGGCGCCGACAGCAGGCCACAGCCGCAACCAGCGCAGCAGCACAAAAGCGAGGCCCGCGAAGCAAAGCAGCTGGCTTTTAGTCAGCACATGGGCGGCGGTGTAGGGATGC
>MAXT01000125.1 GCA_001751225.1 Desulfuromonadales bacterium C00003107
CCGACTCCTTTGGCAACAGTCGAGACATCGAGGGATCGGTACCGTTCCGGCACAACCGATCTATCGCCTAATCTTAAGGGATAACATGACTCTTGGCAACCGACTTGCGTCTCGGACACAACCTGACGCAAGACTACGAAGCACAGAGAGCTTCTGTCCAAAACTAGCAGCGAGAAACACTGCGAAGGTCACCAGCCATTCAAGATCAACACCGACAAACATCCAGCGCTAACAGCTGCCTTCAAGGTTACGCTCTACCTTAGCTAGACGCTTAAGACCGTACCTCAGGTTACGATAACGGAGATTGGTGCTTTTGCGAGGCTCAAATTCATGTTTTCTGGCCCGCTCAATCACCTTGTAAATGGTAGGCCGCGAAACCTTGAACCGCTCTGCAAGATCGGTGATGTTTGTTCCGCCAGCTTGATAGGTTTTCCAGATTTTCTGACGGTCTTCGGGGGTAAGTCGAACACGTTCTGATAGTTTCATAAAGTCACAACATTCATGCAAAAAAGGTTATAGATTACACCATCGGTGACTTAGCCAATTCCTGTAAGGTAGGAATCGGCAAGAAGCCACGACGGCCGTACATTGCTTTGAAAAAATGAACAAAACCTGCACAAATAGCCAAAGTACCGATGGCTATTCCTCCGCAGCCTGCTACCGGCTTGATACCAGCTACATCCGTGGCATGTCCAAAAGCCAGCAGGACAAGGGAGAGGGTCAACAAAGCTGAAAACAGACGCCAAATTTTCTCGATACGCAGGGCCCCGAAAAATAAGGTAGCCGACACCAGGCTCAACAGCCCGAAGCAGACAGCTGTGGCAGCTCCGGAAGGCGCGGGTGCCATACCGGTGTGAGTCATAACTGCAACCGATACAATGGCGAGACAAAAAAGGCCGTAAGCCATAAATGTGGTAGCACCAAAGACATTATTTTTACGCCATTCCATAGCTCCACTGATGACCTGCGCAAGCCCGGCATAAAAAATACTCATCGTTGTCAGCACAGTTGCCAGGGGGAAAAAGTTCCCTACCTGCAAACTGAGCAACACCGTTGCAACACCAAATCCCAAAAGCCCCATAGCAACCGGACCCTGGGCAGAGCTAGAAACTGGAACGGTAGAAACCGAGCGAATCCTTGGAGTTGCCAGGGGACTCGCAAGACGTCTTTGACGAGCTAAAGGAGCCGAATCCAGCATTGAGCGGGTAGACACCTGATGCCACAAAGACGGTAGCGACCATTTAACTTTAAAAGGCTTGACTAGAGGCTCTCTGAATTGAATAACTGGCCTTGCTATTCGGGCCCCCGACGCCTCAAGTACAACCCGACCTCTGGCCGGGGAACTGATCGAAAACCGATGGGCTAATTCTTGGTAACGATTACATGAGCGATAATCAGCGCTGCAGTAGCGGATAATAGTCGGCACGTCAGACGATGAAATATAATCGCAGCCGACATCACAACAATCGTCATCTTTACCGTAAAAGGAACAGAGAATTCCGTCGCTCATGATCAGTTCCTTTCTTTGCGGGTAGGAGTATTGCCATGGAATGCGGGGCGCCTTGAACCATCTTCACGCCACCGCCTCCTTCATAGAGCCTCAACTGTTTGCATTTCTTGAATGCCCTCTAAATTAGCAAACTGCGTACCAACACTTGACACAACCCGACCAATACCTTTCTTGTCTAATGTTTTCAGCTACTTAGAATGCAAACTCGGGCGGCAACCTTTTGATTCCAAGCACTCATTTCGCAACCATGCAAGAGGCGGCAAAAGATACAGCCAGTCAAAGATCGTCCTCTCCGACCCGGAGCCCCTCTACATTCTCGTGAATTACCCCGAATATTCAGATAGTTACGTCATGCCTCCCACCGATCAAATCCTCATTTGCACCGATGCAAAGCTCTAAACTATTTTTGCATTATTGCAAAAACCAATTCCCCAAGAGTTTCTCCCATTGACCCATAAAAAATGGCGGGACCATAGGGTCCCGCCATTAGTGTCTCTATAAACATCTGATTTCGTGGTGACTTAGGCCATCGCACCAAGCGGCAACACCTGGCGACCATTAACTTCGTTCAGCACCTGGGCCAAGGCAGTATAGATAGCGGAGAAGCCGCAGAAGATGCCTTCGTAGCCGGCAATAACGGTAAGAGTATGGTTGCCGGTAAAGTCACCAGCGGCCAGCAGAAAGAAGAGCAGAGTCAATGAACCGAAAACAACCTGCAGAGCGCGGCTGAGACGAAAGGTGCCGAGGAACATGATGGCAGTAAACAAACCCCACATGGTCAGGTACGCGGCCATAGCGGTGGCCTTATCAGGGCCAGCAATGCCTACGAGATTGGCTTTGGGAATCAGCACCAGGGCAACCAGGGTCAGCCAGAATGAACCGTAGCTGATAAAGGCCGTCGTGGCGAAAGTGTTGCCCTTGCGCCATTCCATGAGGCCAGCAAGTATCTGAGCGGCGCCACCGTAGAAAATACCCATGGCAAGAATCATAGTATCAAGGGGAAAGAAGCCGGCATTGTGCAGATTGAGAAGCACAGTAGTCATTCCAAACCCGAGCAGGCCAAGAGGAGCGGGGTTTGCGGTATTGTCTACCAGAGTACGTTGATCTGCCATAACGTTTTTCTCCTATTAATTCGGGTTTGAAATTGAGCGGACAGACGTTTCAGCGGGCATGGGGGTAAGCCACAGTTCCTGCCCACCGCTCAGGATATTGATAATCTTTTAGCCTATATTCTTCCAAGGCTTAAAAAACTGAAATTTAAAAAATGGCATGGAGCGAAGTAGTCCTTGTCCCTCAACAATGTCTGCCGCAACTCCATGCCTGAAAGGAGTAACTTTCGGGCTAGGGTTCTAGCAAGGCCCATACCAATGCTCTAGCAATATTTAACTACCTTGTTTTTCCGTATAGTTACGACAAACCACAGGCTTCGCCCGCCAAATCGGCCAAACTGTTTTTTGCAGCGTTGCAAAAATACGGCGGCTCATAAAACCACGGGTTATCTGGTGGAAGAATCCCACGCAGCTCCCTTCAGCAAAGCGTTTGCTCGTCCCAAGAGGGCAACAGACAAGCCTCGCAGATCCTGCCAATGCCATTTGCAATTATGCAAACCCTGAAGATATTTTCGCACAATTGCAAAAGCTCGCGCGGGATCGAACCAAGGCTACCCTTAAATAATTGTGGAACAGCTTGTGTGGCGATTAAGAAGTGGCATTAAAGGGTTGCAGATAAGACGAATTTCATCCAATGGAGACAAGACCTTCTTGGGCCAGAACCTACAGCAGGCTATCAATTTTTGGTTTTTTTAAATTGCAATATCTTGGAAGGGAGGGGCAAGGAAGGAAGAAATTACTAGTGGGAATGTGGAGGAAGCTGCCGCACAGAAGCGCATGAACCTGGCGACACACTATCGGACAATGAAAAACCATGATCTGTGAAAAGAGGAGGCATTAAACTGGAGCGACGCGTTTAAAGAGCTACTTGAAACCAAACATCTCTAAAAAGGACACACCAACCGGTTTCATAACCCAAAGACCGAGAGCACACATAATCAGTAATGCCATCACCCAGTTCAAAAT
This sequence comes from Desulfuromonadales bacterium C00003107, assembly GCA_001751225.1. Classification (GTDB taxonomy): domain Bacteria; phylum Desulfobacterota; class Desulfuromonadia; order Desulfuromonadales; family Syntrophotaleaceae; genus Syntrophotalea_A. Next base: position 3,586 of record MAXT01000125.1, read on the forward strand.
TTGTGCGAGCAGTGTCCAATTTGGTTCCTTGCGTGGCTTTTCTCCATCTCGCTTTTTTTCCGGTCGGTTGCGATTCACACCGCGCAACAGGCGTCCGGAAGAGAGAAAAATTACCGCCGTAACCACAAACTGGGGCATAACATCCGTGTCGACAACGCCTACTGCCAACAAAACAGCATAATAACATAGGGCGAGCAGCCCTAAAATTGTCATCTGTTGACCAGGACTCATCCCTTTCCGTCCCCTCTAATAAACCGACATCGCTGTCAGCAGAAAGATTAGCAACAACCGTCTGGCACCCTTTGAAAAATAGCTGAAAAAGGCACCCTTGACAAGCCCGTCAATTACTACCCTATTTGACCATGCCGTCCCGGTGCCCAAGGGGTACGATATTACGGTGCTGGCGCAGGTTGACCGCTTGAGCTACAGCAATGTATACCGCAGTCAAAGCGGAAAAAAAACCGCAGAGACAACCAATGAACAGAAAGACTTGATCATCACGAAGGTGGTTCATGGCCAATGACAGCAGAGAGAACACCAGCGATCCGAAAAGGATCTGCATAGCAAGACTGCTCCGGAAACTGCCAAGAAACAAAACGACAACAAAAAAACCCCAAAGGCTGAGGTAGGAAAACATCGTGATGGCGTTGGGATGACGACCGAGACCGAGCTCAGGAAACACATTATAACTGACCAGCGACAACCAGAATATCCCGAAGGGAAGTAAGGTTGCAGCTGTCCTGGAATCTCCCCGTTGCTGGCTGTAGAGGGCGTACATAAGTTGCACCACAGCGCCACAGACAAGGATAATACCGGTCAGCAGTGCCGGTGGTCGGTGGGAACCGAGCAGACTGAGCAGGTAGATGGTCAGAGATAGCGCGAGAGCCACAAGTGCCGGGCTAGGTAATTCCGAGGAAAACACTGAGGATGAAAAGCCAGGCATGGGACCTCCCGAAACATTACTGCCAGCCCACCATTGGTGGGCTGGCAGTGAGTGAAGAAACAACAGAACAGTTGAGAATTATTTGTTGGTTTCCTGCAGAACCAGCTCGTCTTCTTCGACGAAGATTGGCTTGGAAACCGGTACTGCAACTTTTTTCGGACGCAAGGACAGAGCCATCATAGCACCGACCAGAAGCATAACACCAGCTACCATAAAGGAGGTTTCCATGCCACCATATTTAGCGGTAAGAGCAGCCGAAACCTTTACCAGCACAAAGGCGCCAACACCCCAGGCTGAAAACAGGAGTCCGAAGTTGGTTCCATAATTTTTAGCACCCCAGAAATCCTTGGAAAAGGCAGGAAAAAGAGACAGGTTGGAGCCGTAGTTGAAGCCCATGAAGGCGGCCAGCAGGGTGATCAGAACAGGTCCGGAGTCTGGGCTGGACACAACCTTCGTGGCGGCAAACATCAGGACCGCCTGGAAGAGCAGCATCGTGGTCAGAGTTGCAACACGGCCGATCTTATCCGACAAGATACCGGCGACAATCCGTCCCGCGGCATTACCCAGGGACATTACCACGACAGCAATAAAGGCCATTTCACCCAAGCTCGACTTGGCGATCCCTTTAATACTGCCAATCACCATCAGGCCGGCACCGGCACCGATAAAGAAGCTCAACCACAGGGTGTAGAAGCGGCCGTCCTTGAGCATCTGCAGGGGGCCGACATCATTGGTCTTAACGGCCGTAGCGGGACCGGTAGCACCTTTTTCCGCCGGAGAAAAACCAGCGGGCGGATTGGTCAACAACATCGCCATCCCGCAGACAATGGCGATAAAAGCGATCCCCAAGATCATCATGGTAGTGTGCAGGCCGTACTGAGCCAAGAGATATTTCGCAACCGGAGCCAGGTAGACGGGAGCGATACCAAAACCGGAAACAACGATGCCGACGATCAGACCGGTTTTCGCAGGCGGGAACCATTTCAGAGCCGGAGGAGTCGCAGCAGAATAAGCGAAACCGATGCCACTGCCAGCCAGAACGCCGAAGCCCAGAATCCATCCCCAGTAATCGGAAGTCTGAGAGCAGACCAGGAAGCCAGCACCAACCAGCAGTCCACCAAGAATAGCAGTCAAGCGAGGACCAACCTTATCCTGCATTTTACCGCCGAGAGTCATCGACAAGGCAAAAACGAGACAAGCCGTCGCATAGGGGTCGCCGGCACCTTCAAACAATTGGCCAATTTCACCCTTGAGCATACTGTAAGCGTAAATTATCCCCAGTGCCAGGTTGATGCCCAGGCCGGCAATTACAACCTGCTTGCCTCTGCTTTTTATGGATTTCTTTTCGGGTTGCATGCTGTTCTCTCCTCTTCCATCAATGTCTGTTATGACTGGGCAATCCGCAGTCAATTTTCTCGGGTCAGGCATCTCGTCAGAACGGGCAAGAATCTTTGGAACAGGATTCTGGCTCAGTTCGATAACAAGCTGCCTAACGTGTATCTCGAGGCACTCAAAGTCCTCATTCAAGCGGCAAGCAGAAGGAGCAGAGATATCAAACCAGCAAGAATTATCCTGTCCCTCAACAAGGACCCCCACGGTCCTTTGCCAAAAAGTAGTAGCTTTCAGGACAGATGATTGAGCAAGGCCTATACCAAGACGCATGAACTCCCGAGAAAACCTAATAAACCTGTATTATTTCAAATAGTTATACTAGACACACAGGCATTCAC
>MAXT01000126.1 GCA_001751225.1 Desulfuromonadales bacterium C00003107
GAATGGGACAGCCTCTGGCTGCCCGAAGGGCGAGGGCCAGGGATGGCCCGAGTCACAAGCAAGCGTGCGGATTGACGCCGAGAATGGGGAAAAGGGCCGTTTCCAGATGAAAACAAACCAGGCAAGGCCAGGGGAGAGGCCTGTTGTTCTAACTCAACCAGGGCATTCCGGTTGCTAAAAAAGAAAAAGGACCATGGTTATGCACCAAGGCCCTTGTCATTCAATCAAGTAGTTGTAGAATAGGTGGAAAGCAATCAGCCCACAAAAACGTTCTGACGGCGGGCACGATTAGCCAAAATGGTGTGGTCGATCATTTCTCCACATGAGTAGCATTTCCACGCATCAAAGCCTCTGACGAAGTCATAAAACTTTTCTGCGTACATCTTGCCTTTGCATTTTGGGCATCTCATCTGGTTTCCCCCTTTGTGACTTAGATAGATAGGGCACGGTTGATGTTGATCCTTATGCCCTTCTCTATTACATAAGGCATGCCAGCTAATGAAGAAAACAGGGGGAAAGCCTGATCAATAAACCAGCAACCAATAAATTATTATTATTTTTTGGGTAGTTACAATTCTAAATTATTCCAAAAAGTATTTCCTCCACGCCGACAATCGCCCTGAACCGATCCCCGGGACCCGTTCCAGGTCGGCGAGAGAGCGGAAATCGCCATTTTTTTGGCGGTCCAGCTCGATAGCAGCCGCTAATTTGGGACCGATTCCAGGAAGCGCCTGCCAATCATCAGAGGTCATAGTCTGTGGTTGCAATGGAATAGCCAGTACCATGCGGCGGTCCGCTGTCATCCATCCTCTATTTACATCAATGATTTCGACATCTTCCGCTTGAATAGAAAAATATTCTCCGGAAGCCAGGGGACGATCAGAAAAAATCTTTAAGCAACGAGCAGAATCCCCCACGCCAAGCGTCATTTGAATGACGTCACAAAGTGCCGTTTCGTCAATAAATTGATGAATGCCGGGCTGTAAAAATCCCTCACCCAGCTCTACCCAGATTCCATCGCTCTCGCCAATAAAAACGGTCGGGGGGCCCTCTTCGATGAAGAGAGCCACCCGACCGTATTGAATGCCAGCAGTTAATAAAAGTAGGACTACCAGCAACGGCAGCCCTGCCGTTTGTTTCATTCGTCTTCCGCGTCTTCCGCGTCTTTCAACAGTTTGTATTGCAGGGCATCGACCAGGGCCTGATAAGAGGCGTCGATTATATTGTCGCTGACCCCCACTGTCCCCCAGCGCCTATTTTTATCCCCCGATTCAAGCAAAACCCGGGTGATGGACGCGGTCCCTTTACCGGTCGGCAACACCCGCACCTTGTAATCGAAGAGGCGCATATTTTTGACCTGCGGGTAAAAACTCTCCAAAGCCTTTCGCAAGGCATTGTCCAGAGCGTTGATCGGTCCGCTGCCCTCGGCAGCGGTGTGCTCTATGCGGCCGCCGACCTTGACCTGCACCGTAGCTTCGGAAAAGGGTTTTTCCTCACCATGACGCTTGGAATCGATAACCCGAAAACCGATGACCGAAAAGAATTGCTTCATTGAACCGAGGGCGCGGCGCATGAGCAATTCAAAGGAGGCTTCGGCTCCTTCGAATTGATATCCTTTGTTTTCTAGATCCTTGATTTTTTCGAGGATCTCCATGGTTACCGGGTCTTTACTGTCCAGATTGATATTGAACTGCTCGGCCTTGGCTAGCACGTTAGAGCGCCCAGACAGATCGGAAACCAGCACCCGGGTGATATTGCCGACCTTTTCAGGGCGGATATGTTCATAGGTTTCCGGATGGCGCTGAATGGCCGATACGTGGACCCCGCCCTTATGAGCGAAAGCGGAATTGCCAACGTAAGCCTGATGCGGATTGGGAATCAGATTGGCCAGTTCATAGACATAGCGGGAGACCTCCCGCAGCCGCTGTAATTGGCTTTCAGTCAGGCACTGGTAACCCATCTTCAGCTGCAGGGAAGCGATGATGGAACAGAGGTTGGCATTGCCGCAGCGTTCACCAAAGCCGTTGAGCGTTCCCTGCACCTGGACGATGCCGTGTTCCACCGCCATCAGCGAATTGGCTACCGCACACTCGCTGTCATTATGGGTATGAATGCCGAGGGGGGTCTGAATATGCTTTTTCACCTCGGCCAGAATGGCGGGCAATTCATGGGGCAAGGTGCCGCCATTGGTGTCGCACAGTACGATACAGTCGACCTGTGCCTGCGCAGCCGCCTTGAGGGTGTCGATGGCGTACTCAGGGTTGGACTTATAGCCATCGAAAAAGTGCTCGGCATCATAGAAGACCTCGACGACGTGCTGCTTGAGGTAGGCCAGAGAATCGTAGATCAACTCCAGGTTGGCCTCACCACTGATACGCAGCGCCTCGCGCACATGAAAGTCCCAAGTCTTGCCAAAGATGGTGACCGCATCCGGTTCGGCCTCAATCAGAGTCCGTAGGTTGTTGTCCTTTTCCGGCGTAGTCTTGGCCCGACGGGTGGAACCGAAGGCAGCGATTTTGGCCTGACTCAGAGGAACCTTCTTGATCTCCTTAAAGAAGGCGATGTCCTTGGGATTGGAACCCGGCCAGCCGCCTTCGATATAATGGACTCCCAGTTCGTCGAGTTTCTGGGCAATACGGATTTTATCCGCTACCAGAAAAGAAATCTCCTCCGCCTGGGTCCCGTCCCGCAAGGTCGTATCGTACAGATGGATCAAACTCATGGTCTCTATCCTTCACCTGCTGCCAACAGCGTCGACAGTATTTATTCAGACTGGGCCGTCTGGTTACCCAGACCGAAGGCTTCATGCAACACGCGCACGGCCAGTTCAGTGTACTTGGCGTCGATAACACAAGACACTTTGATCTCGCTGGTGGAAATCATCTGGATGTTGATCCCCTCCTGGCTGAGCACCTGAAACATCTTGCTCGCCACCCCCGAATGGGAACGCATGCCGACCCCGACAATGGACACCTTGGAGATGTTCTCGTCCGTCATTACTCCGGCGGCGCCAATCGCCTTGCCGGTCTGCTCCACGGTCTTGAGGGCCTTTTTAAAATCGCCATGGGGCACGGTAAAGGTCAGGTCCGTATAGCCTTCATGGGAGACGTTCTGAATGATCATATCGACCGTGATGCTCTCCTCGGAGAGGGGCAAAAACAGCCGAGAGGCGATGCCGGGTTGATCTGGAACCCGCATCACGGAGATTTTAGCTTCATCCTTGTTATAGGTCACTCCTGAAACCAGAACGGTCTCCATTTCACTATCCTCCTTCATTACCAGGGTGCCCTGGTTGTCGTTGAAACTGGAACGCACGTGCACCACCACGCCATATTTCTTGGCGAATTCCACGGAGCGGGTCTGCAACACCTTCGCCCCCAGGGAGGCCATCTCCAGCATTTCGTCGTAGGAGATCTTAGCGATTTTGGAGGCCTCGGGTACGATCCGCGGGTCGGTGGTATAGACGCCATCAACGTCCGTATAGATTTCACAGACATCGGCCTTTAAAGCGGCCGCCACCGCCACCGCCGAGGTATCGGATCCCCCCCGTCCGAGGGTGGTCAGGTTGCCGTTGCAATCGGCACCTTGAAATCCGGCGACCACCACAATATTGCCGTCGTCCAGGTCGACACGAATCTTTTCGTCGCCAATATGTTTGATACGAGCCCGAGAAAAGGCGCTGCTGGTAACAATCGGCACCTGGTGTCCAAGATAGCTTTTGGCCTTATATCCCATGGACTTCAGACACATGGACAACAGGGAAATGGTTATCTGCTCGCCAGTTGACACCAGCACATCATATTCACGTTCATCGGGCTGCTCGCTGATTTCCTTGGCCAGCCCGACCAATTTATTGGTTTCACCGGACATCGCCGACAGAACCACCACAACCTGATTGCCATCAGCGTGGGTTCTGGCGACCCGGCGGGCCACATTGCGGATTCTGTCGATGGTTCCAACCGAAGTACCGCCGTATTTCTGAACTACCAGGGCCATGACTTCCTTCTCCTCCCGTATTTAAATAAAGCAACCGCATGGATTTTGTGACGCGTCCCAATCCATGGGGAATAAATTGGATTACTTCTGCCTAGCTGGTGGCCGATGGGGCGCCAAGCCGACGACATCTTCGGCGGCCTCTTTGACCATTTCGGCCAGGGTCGGATGGGCGTGAATCAACCGACCGATATCGGCAGCCGTCAATCCATGCCCCATGGCCAGGGCCATTTCGGTCACAAGATTGGAGGCTTGCTCGCCGACCACCGTGGCTCCAAGCAGACGGCCATCGCTTTTACCGGCCATCAATTTGACGAAACCTTCGGTGTGTCCATCAGCCAGGGCCTTGCCGTTGGCCCGATAGGAAAACCGGCCGATATCTACGGCCAATTGCCGATCCTGACAAGCTTTTTCGGTCAAACCAACCTGGGCCAGTTCAGGCAGGGTAAAAACCACACTCGGAATGACTCCATAATCGACCTGTTCATCACCGCCTAAGGCATTGGCAACGGCCACACCAGCCTGATACGCAGCGACGTGGGCCAATTGGATCCCCCCGGTTAAATCGCCAATCGCAAACACTCCTTCAACGGAGGTGCGCATGCCCTCATCTACCACCACGGCACCGGAATCCAACTCTACGCCGAGCTCTTTCAAACCGAGACTGTCGCTATTGGGTTTTCGGCCGACCGCCACCAGGGCCTTGTCAATTTCGATGGTTCCCTTACCGGCAAGTTGTGCTTCAACGCGGCCGTCAACCACAGTAAGCCGATTGATGGCGGTATCGACATGAATGGTCACCCCTTGGGCCTGCAGGGACCTTAACAGCAAATCCACAGCCTCTCTGTCGCTATTACCAAGCAGAACGGGTTGCTGTTCCACCAGGGTCACTTGAGTACCGAAAGCGGCAAAAATAGCGGCCAATTCGCAACCAATATAGCCACCGCCAATAACCAGCAGACTGGACGGAAGTCCTTGAATACCAAGAATTTCGTCACTGGTCAAAATATTTTTCCCATCGACCAGCCAATCGGCGGGACGCACCGGACGCGCGCCGGTAGCCAAGATGATATTACGGGCCTCTAGGCGACCTATCAATCCGGGGCGACGAAAAGCAATTTTCCCCGGTTTTTCAATGCTAGCCTGACCATGAAAGACCGTAATGTTGTAGCTCTTCATCAACTGGCGCAAGCCACCGTGAAGTTGCGCGACCACGGTATCTTTGCGCTGTGCTGCCGTCTCAAAATCAAAGGATCGAGAACCGAGCTTGATGCCGTGACTAGCGGCTTGGTCGAACTGACTCAGCAACCGAGCGGTGCTGTGCCAGGTCTTAGTCGGAATACATCCGCGATGCAGGCAGGTACCACCAAGGCGATCGGCTTCGATCAGGCAGACCCGAGCCCCTTGCTGGGCAGCGCGCACCGCAGCCGTGTAACCTCCTGGCCCACCGCCGATCACCGCCAGATCGAATTCAGTCATCGCCCCCCGCCTGTCTGAGCCACTCACCTTGCCAACGCTGCAACAGGATTTGGGCAGCCGCCCCCACGGCGCGGCACTCGATACGTCGTTGATCGGCCTGTTGATGGCTCAAGTGCACGGCCAGATATTCCCGAGCCAGGCCCGTAAAGAGATCCGCCCATTCGACCACCGCTACTCCGGCCCCCGGCAGGTATTCCTCCATGCCGAGTTCCAGCAAATCATCGGGCTCGGCGAGCCGGTAAAGATCGAAGTGATAGAGTTCCAAACGGCCCTGATAGGCGTTCATCAGGGTATAGGAAGGACTCGCGATGGGCTCCTCTTCTGGAACCCCTAGACCGCGAGCCAAACCGCGACTGAAACAGGTCTTGCCCGCCCCCAGATCACCGCTGAGCAGGATTACCAGCGGTTGTTCGATAAGCCGGCCGAGACAGCGCCCAAGCTGTGAGGTTTCCTCCTCGCAAGCGGTTGCTAAAGACCAGGCGGGCACGGACTACAACCCCATGCTACGAATAATATCGAGACGGGCCACCACGCCGAGCAGGCGCTTGCCCTCTACCACCGGAATCATGTGAACCTGCTTCTCGACCATCAAGGCAGCGATTTCAGTCACACTCGTGTCCTCACTGCAGGTTGTCACAACGGTTGTACAAATTTCGCCGACCTTGCAGGCGGTAAGTTTTTCCACCTGCTCGCGAAACTTATTCTCGCTCTCCAGGTAGATCACCCAATCGAACAAAGAAATGACCGTTGGCAGATGCAGAGGACGATCCTTGGCGATAAGATCGGTTTCAGTAACCACGCCGTGCAACTCACCGGCGTCATCAAGTACCGGCATAGCATTAACACCTGTCTCGATGAATTTGCGGGCTAATTCTTCCATCCCGGTATCGATACAAACAGTGTGAACCTCGCGGGTCATGATGTCCTTGGCCTTAAGCATAGCGTCTCCCTTTTTGCAAACGGGGCGGCTCGATGGCCGCCCGTGAAAATAAGTGTATTATTCCTGTCGGCCGTAACTCGTTTTTTAGCAGCCTTCCAAAATCACCGTCGCAAAGGCGTAATCACCATCGTGACTGCAAGAAAGATGAATTCTGTCGTGACCGCCGTCACGAAACAATTCTTCGGCCCGGCCGGACAGGACAAGGTCCGGGCGGCCCAGATCGTTGCGCACGACCTGCACCTCATCCCAGCGGATTCCGCAGCGCAGACCAAGGCCCAGGGCTTTGAGCAGCGCCTCCTTGGCAGCAAAACGTACTGCCAGATGAGGGGCCGGATCGGCCTTGGTCAGGGAATAGGCCAGTTCTCCTGCGGTAAAAATCCTTTCCAGCAGCGCTTGCTTATCGTCCTCGACAAAACGGCGAAAGCGCCCGATACGCGCCACATCGTTGCCCAGACCGGAGATCCGTACCGTCATCAGCGCTCCTTGAGCAGCGCCACCATCTCCCGCACCGCCCGCTCCATACCGACTAGCACTGCGCGGGCCACGATACTGTGGCCGATATTCAGTTCAGCAATCCCACCGAGGGCAACAACCTCCCGCACGTTGACATAGTTGAGGCCGTGCCCGGCATTGACCTGCAGACCGAGTTTTTTACCAGCCCGTATGGCCGTTTCCAGTTTTCCCAACTCTACCTTACGGCTGGCATCATCACGGGCTTCACAGTAGCTGCCGGTGTGCAGTTCGATGGCCTGAGCGCCAACCCGATGCGAGGCCTTGACCTGCTCCAGATCGGGATCGACAAACAGGCTGACCAGCATTCCCCCTTGGCGGAGCGTTGCAACCTGCTCCTTGAGGGTGGAGCGCAGACGCAGCACGTCAAGCCCCCCTTCGGTGGTCAACTCTTCGCGCTTTTCGGGCACCAGGGTCACGCAGTCGGGCAGCAGCTTGAGGGCGATGCCGATCATCTCTTCGGTGGCGGCCATTTCCAGATTAAGACGGGTCTTGACCGTTCGGCGCAGGATCTCCACATCCCGATCCTGGATATGCCGGCGGTCTTCTCGCAAATGCACGGTAATGCACTCGGCGCCGGCCAGTTCGGCAAGGGCTGCAGCTGTAACCGGATCGGGCTCGTCAATACCCCTAGCCTGGCGAACGGTGGCGACATGATCGACATTGACTCCCAAAGTGATCATGTTATGCCTCCTGGTTTTTACAGCACATGTGCTGTTCCACGGCGGTGGCAATATCCTGAGCCAAAGCGGCGATCTGTATTTCGTCCTGACCTTCGAGCATGATTCGCATCAGCGGTTCTGTCCCGGAATAACGAATCAGCACCCTACCCGTCTTCGCCAGTTTTTCCTCGGCGGCGGCGATGCTCTTGGCAACCTCGGGAACTTCCAAAACCGGGCGTTTTTTGTCGACCCGCACGTTGACCAGCACCTGGGGCAAAGCAGTCATAATCGATGCCAATTCCGAGAGGGACTTGCCGGTGCGCTGCATGATGGCCAGCACCTGCAGTGCTGAGATCATGCCGTCGCCAGTGGTGTTATGGTCGAGGAACACCATGTGCCCCGACTGCTCTCCACCTACATTATAACCGCTGCGACGCATCTCCTCCACCACGTAGCGATCGCCAACGGCGGTCTTGACAATCTGGCCGCCAGCGTTGCGAATGGCGATATCGAGCCCCATATTACTCATGACCGTAGCCACCAAGGTGTTCTTAGCCAGCTTGCCCTGCTTGATCAAGTCGTTGGCGCAGATGGCCATGATATAGTCGCCATCCACCTCTCGGCCATTCTCATCAACGAAAATAACCCGGTCGGCATCGCCGTCCAGCGCCATACCGAGATGGGCCTGATGTTCCTTGACCGCCGCCGAAATCACCTCCGAATGCATGGAGCCACAACCGGCGTTGATATTGGTGCCGTTGGGGGAGGCTCCGATCAGCACGACCTCGGCGCCAAGTTCCCTGAGCACCGCTGGAGCCGCTTTATAAGCTGCGCCGTTGGCGCAATCG
>MAXT01000127.1 GCA_001751225.1 Desulfuromonadales bacterium C00003107
CGACGTTCACAACGAAGCTTCCGTTGAGGTAGATCATAACCTCTGAAAAGTCAATATCTCCCGGATCTGTCCATGTCCAGTTGATGAATGTCTCTTCGTACGTAGTGTTCGTTATATCAGTGATTGCAGCTGGTGGGGTTGTGTCAGGACGCGGTCTTGTTTTTGCTGTCGCATTCACCCAGGTCTCGTTGATATTTCCTGAGGTATCGACTGTCTGCGTTGCGATCGCGTATTCGGTGTCGGCATCGAGACCTGTTGCGTTGTAAAACTCTGTTCCATTTGAGACGTTTGCCGCAAAGTTTCCGTTGAGGTAGATCATAACCTCCGAAAAGTCAATGTCTCCCGGATCTGTCCATGTCCAGTTGATGAATGTCTCCTCGTACGTAGTGTTCGTTAGATCAGTGATTGCAGCTGGTGGGGTTGTGTCAGGACGCAGTCTTGTTCTCGCTGTCGCATTCACCCATGTCTCGTTGATATTTCCTGAGGTATCGACTGTGTGCGTTGCGATCTCGTGTTCGGTTCCAAGAGCAAGACCTGTTGCGTTGTAAAACTCAATTCCTGCCGCGACGTTCACAACGACGCTTCCGTTGAGGTAGATCATAACCTCTGAAAAGTCAATATCTCCCGGATCAGTCCATGTCCAGTTGATGAAGCTCCCCTCATACGTTACGTTCTGCAGATTCGTGATTCCTGCTGGTGGGATTGTGTCAGGCGTTGTTGCCGCGTACGTTGTTGAGTTGTGCCATCCGATATTTCCTTCCGTATCCCTTGCTGAGACGTTTACATGATGCATACCCTCAATCGCAGTGATCAAGCCTCCCCAGGTGTCCCCGCTATGTGTGAGAGTCGTACCGTCCGCCTCAACGCCTGTGATGGCAACGTTGTCCGTTGCATTCACTGTGACCATGATCAGATCACCGGTCTTCGGGGTTGTCGTGTTCAGGCTGACAGTGTGTATGACAGGTGGTTCTGTGTCAGGCGTTGTTGCCGTGTACGTTGTTGAGTTGTACCATACACTGTTGCCCGCGACATCGCTTGCTGAGACGTTCACGAACTGATAGCCATCGACCGCCGTTATCGTTCCGCTCCAGATATTTCCACTATCGTGGGTAAGGGGGAGATCCTCCGCCAGAACACTGACAACTCCGGTATCATCGGTTACATTCACGGTGACGAGGATGCCATCACCAGTCATCGGGGTTGTGTTGTTCAGAATGACAGTGTTTACGACAGGTGGTTCTGTCTCCGGAAACTCGATAACCTGCCACCAATGCTCATACCCATTGCCATCGTACCACCGCTCAAGTCGAAGCGTTGTCGGATTAACGATTTCTTCCATCCACCTGTTCTGCGGAAATTCGGTCCCGGTTCCATTAGAGGTGCTGCTGACCGACGAAAAACTTCTGTTGAGGTCAACCTCTGATATCGCAATATCCGATCTCAGATCACCTGACCCAAAACGCCCATTCGCGCACCCTCTCCGGACATTAACTCCTTCAGGGAACTCAACCACGTACCAGTGAATCCGGTTTGTGCACGGCTGCTGGCTGTATCTCTGGAATCTAACCTGGTTATCGCTCAGAAGTTCGCTGCCAACAGACGTGTTCAGAAGACCGTTTTTACCACACCGGTAAGTGGAGTAGAGCCACGTTCTCGACGTGTTCACGCTCCCACTTATGACACCTGTCGCATTCATCGCGCCCCTGGATAATTCGACCTCGCCGGTGTAAACGCTTACATCTTCTCCAAACTGAACGACCTCATAGCGGCAGGTGGCATTGGTTCCATTGATGCCCCTCTCGCAGCGGAGCGTGGTTGAACCCTCAAGCTCTCCTGTGAAATATCCCTGATGGGCTTCGTTGCTATCGTTGTTCATCCTCGAATGCAGAATGACAACCGATCGGGACGTGTCCACAGAAGTTATGGTAGTTGTCTTTGCAACAAGATCAGGTTCTATGGTAACCTCTCCACGCTGCACAGAACAATCAGGGCACTCAATCACGTACCATGATATATAACAGTCGCCCGCCCCAACCCCTCGCTCAAACCTGATTATGCTCTCATTCACGATGTGCCCTGTAGCCTGGTGTCTGCCGCCGTTCCCCGCGCCCTCGCCACCAGTGGAGTCCATCAGAAGAAAAGCCTTCGAGATGTCTGCAACAGGTTTTGTGAGGGCAACGTCCCTGGATATACTGCCTGTGGCGATTGTTGTCCCTCCCGACTGAACAGACCACGCAGCATCAGAATCCACAGCCGTATACCCCGCCATAACCCCGTTATACGTGAGTGCAAGCGTAAACGTAGACGTGGATGCTGGTGGAACGATAGCAGTAACAGTGTTGTTTGCAGAATCGATTGTGCTCTCAAGCGGCTCCCATGCCCCATTGGAGTAGCATTCGATTGCAAGCCCGCTCTCATCCCGCCCGTCTATATCGATGTCTGAATACGGTATGATGACCCTGCTTCCGACCGACCGATCTGCAGCATCATCCGGATCTACGGCAGCTATATCCGCATATTTTATCGGGATGCCGTGTGGATCGATCATCTCCGGGTCGTTCCTGCTGCAATCATTCAGCAGGATCGCAGGCGGTGTTTCACCGGAGGGGGGAAAGGGGGAACGGGGTGGGGAGATAGATAAGGAAAAGGGGACTGCGGAGGCGGTGGACACATTCATGCCAGCCATGTCCGTCATGTCAACCATACCAACCCTGCCGCAGGTCAGAATCAAAAAAGCCAGTAGGAGGATGCCTCCACGATACCATCTAATTCGCGTACATCCGGCTCGGAGGGTTGTTGGCATGGGTAGGTCACCTGTTTCAACCAACGTTCGGTGGACTATGCCTTAAATATTACGGATAATCAGGAATGGTACCAGATGACCTGACAATCTGCCATCGCGGTAAGATTTACAAAGGATGAATGAAAATTGAGATACGGAATATAACAAAAGGAGGCTTGAATCATGGCGGAAAAATGGTGGATCGCGATTGTGTCCGGTATTCTGGCGCTTGTTGCAATATATGGTGTGATCGTGCTCCTGCTGGTGAAACTGCTCTGGGCATGGACAATTCCTGACCTCTTCCCGGGAGCGGTTGATCAGGGTCTGATCGCAGGAGAGATATCATGGTACGCTGCACTCAAGGTGGCAATCTTTGTTGCGGTGCTGGCTGGACTGGCAGGCGCACGGCGGGGCAGAGAGTCGTAGGGTTGTTTGTGCTAAAAAGCGTTGGGATTGTGCGCAAACACCTATCAGTAATCAGACTTCTTGCCCAATAGTTTGGGAAAACCGCAATCGGAAATCTGCAAAACGAAGCAAGTATGTGTTTAGCTGATGTGAAAAATCACGAGATTACACGGGATTAATGCAGCAATCTTGTGGAAATCCGTGTAATCTTGTTTAGCTAAACACGTACCAAAGCAATATATAAAGAGAAACAGATGCCGCAAAAGGTTGCATTTTATATCGGGACACGTCTAATGAATATAAAGGTGTGTACGGATGACTGAAAATATCAGAGATTGGCTGCCACTAATCGTTTTCGTACTGTTAGTGGCATCTCTCACAATTATTTTACCTGTGACGCATCAGCCATGGTTATCACTTTTCATCATTTTAACCGCAGCATTCGCCGGATTGTTCTTGCTCGTGAGATGGCAATGGAATGCATATACATGGAAGTGCCGGAGATGCGATCATATCTTTGAACGATCGGAAAGATCCGTATCAGCGGAGTTTTTTAGTCCACATCTTCCATTTCCCGCAAGGAAATCACTCACGTGCCCTCGATGTTCAGCGACGTCCTGGTGCTTGCAGGTGAAAGAAGAAGATGCGAAAGCTGGAGGTTTAAGGGATGGATGAAGTAGAACATGCGGTTTCTTGTTTTAAGGATGGTTTTAGCTGTTCCCAGGCAGTGCTTTCGGCTTATGGGGAAC
>MAXT01000128.1 GCA_001751225.1 Desulfuromonadales bacterium C00003107
ACGGCACCCTGCAAGAGCAGACGGTTAAGGCGGTAATGGCCGAGCTGCGCCATCACTTCCGGCCCGAGTTTCTCAACCGGGTGGACGATATCGTGCTGTTCAAGCCCCTCACCCGCGAGGAGATTAAGTCGATTATCGATCTATTGATCGCCGAACTGCGTCGTCGCCTGTGTGATCGTCAAATCGATCTGCAGATCAGCGACGAGGCGCGGGATTTTATCGCCCGGGAGGCCTACGATCCCGTTTATGGGGCTCGTCCGCTGAAGCGATATCTGCAGCACCAGCTGGAGACCCGTATCGGCCGGGCGCTGATTGGCGGTGAAATCGGCCGCGGCGCGCTGGTCACAGTCGAAATTGCCGATCAGAAGCTGCAGGTCGAGGTTGTTCCCCCGTCAGCCTCGGACCCCGAGACCTGATTCAGCGGGCGGATTTATTTGAATAATAACCGTTGATTGTGGTAGCATCGACGAGCACTGAAAGTACTATCTTTTAGGGAAGATGACTATGCCACGACGCAAACGGTTTGGTGAAATTCTGGTAGATGCAAAGGTCCTGGACGAGATCACTCTCAGCAAGGCGCTGGAGAAGCAAAAGATCTCGGACATGCGCCTCGGTGAAGTTCTCGAGGAAATGGGCATCATCAGCGATCGGGATGTGGTGCTGATTCTGGCCCGGCAGTTCAACTGCAAGACGGTCAGCAATATCAGCAAGCACCCCTTCCCTGAGGACGTGCTCGGTCTTATTGATTGTGATACGGCCCTTGAAAAGGGCATCTTTCCCCTTAAGGCGGAAGGAAAATCCCTCTATCTGGCCATCACCAATCCCCTCGATTTAGAGACCCTCGACAACGTCTCCTTTCAGACCGGCATGCGGGTGGTGCCTCTTCTGACTACCCCTCATGAAGTACAGGACGCCATTCGCAAGCACTACATCAAGGTCGTCGATGGTAAATCGTCCGAAGAATTGACAGTCATGGTGGTGGACGATCAGGATCTGTGGCGAGCTGCTTTTCAGGGTAACCTGAAAAAAGAAGGCTTGCGTAGTGTCCAGTTCAGTAGCGGATCGGCGGCTCTCAAGGCAGTGCTCAAGGAACGTCCGCACCTGATTCTGGTGGATACCGGCATGACCGGCATGACCGGCATCGAGTTCTTCCGCGTGTTGCAGTCCAACAGCGTGACCCGGGATATACCGGTTATCGCCCTGTCGACCAAGGCTTCGCCGGATGAGGAGGCTCGCTTGCTGGAGATGGGATTTTTCGATTTCGTGGCCAAGCCGGCTAATCTGGTTCGCCTCCTGGCTCGCGTCAAGCGGGCCCTTAAAATCAGCTATGGTGCCGATCGTCTTCCAGCAGGCTGAGGCCGTCTAAAATACCGTACAAACGCCGATAGCCGCCCTTCAGGGCGGCTATCGGCGTTTTGGCATGCGGGCCTCTGTCTCATAGAGACGGGAGGGACATCAGCAAATCTGGGTCCCGTCCGTCGCAGCGATAGGTCAGAAAAATTGCTGCCATACTAAAAATCAGTTGTGGAACCTGACAGAGCGGGTATAATATAACGAAAAAGGTCATCATTGTGTCGACAATAGCAGTTCCCTAGAGATAACCGGAGGATTTTATGCGTATCGATATTATCTGCAAGCCGGAATGTAGCGGAAGCTGTGAAAAGACTCTGGACAATGTGCGTGATGCGCTGTCGCAGCTGGGGGTCAAGGCGGAGGTTCATCTCTATCGAGATGTACGCAAGATGATTGACCATCGGGTCTATGTTTCGCCGGGCCTGCTGGTCGATGATTTGCTACGGGTGGCTGGACGTATTCCTGATGTTCATGAAATCAAGGCGTTTATCTGTGAGCGGCCACGCTATCAGGCGCGCGAAAAAGAGGTGGCCTAGGGGGCTGTCGGGCCTACCATGAGCCGACTGCAAAATCGCCTGATCGGCCCATATACTCGACAATTTTCGCCAAATAGCCCTGCTATTCGCTCTCAAATTCTCGAAAATCTGGACTCTAGCAGCCAATTTTTCGTTTCGGCCCGTCAAGCCCGACAGCCTCCTAGCGTGGTCATCGGCGGCGTTGTGGTCGAGTTCAGGTTGTGGAGGGGGATTTTTTAGGACGGGCCGTGATCTTCGGCTTGCCTGCTTCGGTGACGACACGGAATTCTACCTTCTGGCCGCCGAACTTTTTTTCCAGTGAGGACCGTTGCTTGGCAAGGTAAGCGTCGAATTGCTGGCGACTCGGTGCCGGTCGTCCCAGAGAGCATTCCTGGTGGGCTTTGAGCATCTGCTGGTAGGTCGATTCATTTTCGTTCTGCTGGCTGGCTTTTTCGGGGTTGACCGGGAGGGCCGCTCGTTGAGCGCCGGTGTGGCGCTCATAGCGGCCTTCGTCCATTAACCGCAGGATACGGTCCCAGTGGCCGGTATAGGTGTGGTAGCGAGCCGCTAGGCTTTCGTAGCGAAAGCGCAGGTCGGTCTTCATGATGCGCCGGTTGACAAACTGGCGCAAACGTTTTTGCAACGCTTCCCGTTGACGCAGCGGTTCGCGTTTTTCCATCCCGGAAAAATACCGCTCGTAGAGAATTTCCAATTCCCGCAAATCAACCCCAATATTATCCAGGGCGCGAAGCAGAATCTGGCGTTCCGGCATGAACCCTCCTTTTCGAAAACGCAATTCTAAAACAAATAGTGATCTTTTCATAGGGACAAATAACCCTCATTTAGCTGAGATAAAACGGCCTTGACTGGGGGGGGGCTTTTCGAGATACTTTATAGCTTGAAATATTTCTAAGGAAGGTGATGCTATGAACGCAAAGGGACTCGCCGCCATTATCCTGGCGGCCGGCAAGGGAACCCGCATGAAGTCGGCACTGCCCAAGGTGCTGCATGAGCTCAACGGTCAGCCTATGGTGCATTATCCGGTGCAGCAAGCCGCTCGCCTCGGTTGCCAACGGACAGTTCTGGTGATCGGCCACGGCGCTGAAGAGGTTAAGGAATGCCTGGCTGAACAGAAGGTTGATTTTGCCGTACAGGAACAACAGCTTGGCACCGGTCATGCGCTGCTCAGCGCTCAGGGAGCTTTGGCCGATTTCGACGGAGCCCTGTTGCTGCTTTGTGGTGACGTGCCGCTGCTACGTCAGGCGACCTTGCAACAATTGTTGGACTATCATCGCAGCGAAGGGGCGGCAGCCACTGTGCTGACCGCTACCATGACCGATCCTTTCGGCTACGGACGTATTCTGCGCGACGGCAGCGAGGTGCTAGGCATCGTCGAAGAAAAAGACGCCACTGACGAGCAGCGGACCATCTGCGAGATCAATACCGGTATCTATGTTTTCGAGGCGCCTCTGGTTTTTGAGATCTTGAGCAGCTTGGGCTGTGACAATGCACAGGGTGAATATTATTTGACCGACGTGCTGGCTACTCTGCGCGCTGACGGCGGCAAGGTGCGGGCTCTGGTGATGGATGATCCCGCGGAAGCCATGGGTATTAACAGCCGGGTACAATTGGCCGAGGCGGCTACCATCATGCGGCAGCGTACCAACGAGCGGCTGATGCTGGGCGGGGTTACCCTGATCGACCCAGCGGCGACCTACGTCGACGAACAAGTCGAGGTCGGTGCCGATACGATTATTCATCCCGGTGTTTGTCTCTGGGGTGCGACCCGCATAGGCCAGGGTTGTGTCATTGAGCCCCAGGTAACCGTTGAAAATTGCCAGGTGGGTGATCAAGTGCGACTCAAGACCGGTTCGGTCCTCGAAGGGTCCCAGGTTGGCGCTCACAGCGATATAGGTCCCATGGCTCATCTGCGGCCCGGTACGGTCCTCGCCGGCCATAACAAGGTCGGCAATTTCGTCGAGACCAAAAAAGCCTTTATCGGTGAAGGCTCCAAAGCAAGTCACCTGACCTATATTGGCGATGCCGAGCTGGGTACCCGGGTCAATATCGGCTGTGGTACCATTACCTGCAATTACGACGGGGTCAATAAGCACAAAACTATTATCGAAGACGATGTTTTTGTTGGCAGTGATACCCAGTTCGTGGCGCCGGTGCGCATCGGTCGCAACAGCTTGATCGGAGCCGGTTCAACAATCACCAAGGACGTGCCGGCCGATTCCTTGGCCCTGTCCCGCAGTCCGCAAAAGACCATTGAAGGCTGGGTGCTGCGCAAACAGAAGCAGAATAAGAAAAAATGATGGCGTCGTAAAAAGTCCGCCCTACGGCGTTTTTTCAGGACCTCGACATACTTATGCCTTCACCCCTGAAAAAACACCAGGCCTTGTAGGACGAAATCTTTGCTTAGCCATCCTATAAGTTTTTGCGAATGCATCATAGTTGTTATTTGTCAGCGACCCAGGCCAGCTATGGCTTGTGCCCCTTTACCAGTTCAGGAGACGACACGCTTATGTGCGGTATCGTAGGATATTTCGGCCCACAGCAGGCCACGCCCATTATTATCGACGGTCTGCGTCGGTTGGAATACCGTGGTTACGACTCGGCCGGCATCGCTATTCTCAAT
>MAXT01000129.1:0-2897 GCA_001751225.1 Desulfuromonadales bacterium C00003107
CGGAAGGTGTATTGCAGGGTCTGGAACAGGCCGCCGATCGACCGAAGCAGCTCGATTACTTTATCGAGGTGATGCGCGCCGCCTATGTCGACGATTGTCTGGTCGAGGGACTGGAGCTGGGCGAGCCGCGGCCCAAGGTGGTCGGTATCTATTGTGTCATGGCCCCAGAGGAGTTGGTTTACGCCGCCGGTGCGATTCCCCTTCGCTTGTGCGGTGGCAGTCACGAGGCCTCCTGTGCCGGCGACGAACTGGCGCCACGGGATGCCTGCCCGGTGGTCAAGTCTGCCCTCGGCAGCACCGCTCTCGGTGCGCCCTCCCTCTATGAATTGTGCGATGTGGTGGTGGTGCCCACCACCTGCGACGCCAAACGCAAAATGGGCGAGGAATTGGCGCAGCATACCGAGGTCTGGGTTTTGGACGTCCCCCATGTCAAGGAGAGCGAGGGGGCCAGACGCCAGTGGCTGGAAGAATTGCACGGCTTCAAAAGAGACTTGGAGCGATTGACCGGTAATCGTATCAAGCGGCGCGCCCTTAAGGAGGCCATCGCCATGCTCGGTCGTGCCCAACACCAGGCGCGCCGTCTTTACCAACTGCGCCAGGCCCCGATTCCTGTGGTGCGTGGCAACGAAGCAGCCCTGGCCCTGCACGCATTTGCTTTTGACCGGGCGGATCGCTGGACCGAGGCCATGACCCGCTTAAACGATGAGTTGGAAGAGCGCTCTCGCCATCAACAGCCCTCTCAGGGCGCACAAATTCCACGCCTTATGTTGGCCGGGGCTCCGTCCATTTTTCCCAACTGGAAGCTACCGAATCTCATTGAAGAGATGGGTGGCGCTCTGGTGACTGACGAGTCCTGTGTTGGCGACCGCTATCTGTACGATCCGGTTGGGGCGGTGGAAAATACCATGGAGGACATGATGGTGGCCCTGGCCTCCCGCTATCTGATGCCCTGTACCTGTCCGTCCTTTGCGCCTAATGACGATCGTCTGTTCCGGTTGCGTCAGGCGGTGGAGGATTTTCAACTTGATGGCGTGCTTTACCTCGTCCTCAAGGGTTGCGTCATCTACGATTTTGAACTGCAGCGGGTAGAAAAGCTGATGAGGGAATTGGGCCTGCCAGTGCTGCGCATCGAAACAGACTACAACCCGGAGGATGTGGAGCAGTTGCGTACCCGAGTTGAGGCCTTTATTGAAATGATTCAGGAAAATACACAACAGGAGGGGGGCGCATGAGGGTTTTTGCCGGGATCGATGCCGGTTCCACCTATCTCAAAGCTGCGTTGGTAGACGACAAGCGCCAGTTGCTTGGTGTCAAGACGGTGCCGACGGGAATCGATGCCCGGGAAACGGCCAAGGAAGTGCTCGACGCTCTCTGTCTTCAGGCCGGTATCGAGCCGATGGGCCTGGCGGCCATTACGGCCACCGGTTACAGTCGGCGACAGATCGATACGGCTGAAGACAATGTCACCGAGATCAAGGCTCATGCTGCCGGAGCTCGCTGGGCCCTTGGAGCAGATAGTGAGGTACGGACTCTGATTGACGTCGGTGGACAGGACAGCAAGGTGATTGTTTTTGATGATAACGGTGCGGTGAAAAATTTTGTCATGAACGACAAGTGCGCTGCCGGCACCGGCCGTTTTCTTGAAGCCCTGGCCCGGGTGCTGGATGTGTCGGTAAAGGAAATCGGACCTATGGCCCTGCTGTCGAAACTGCCCTGTGAGATCAATAGCATGTGCGTGGTATTTGCCGAATCGGAGGTTATCTCCTTGTTGGCCCGTCGCCATGATCCCGTCGATATTGTCGCCGGCATCCATGTCTCCATGGCCAAGCGAATTGCGGTCATGGCTCGCAAGGCGGGGTTGAGCGGCGAAGTGCTGCTCACGGGCGGCGGTGGACTCAATCCCGGTCTAGTGGCGGCTTTTGAGGACGAACTGTTGTGTGATGTGCACATCGCTGAGCATCCTCAACTTAACGGCGCCATCGGCGCGGCCCTACTCGCGGGCCGCCTGGCCGTGGTTGCTTGAGGTCGTATCGTGTCTCTTGGTTTCCTGACAGTATGCGGATCTGCCCTGACCATCGGTCTACTGGCCGGTGCCACCCATTGCACCCTGGTCTGTACGCCCCTGATGACTACAATGGTCCTGGGACGAGGGGAGGGGGCTCGTGATGGTCTACTGGCCTGGCTGTGGTTGGGCTGCGGCCGTATCATCGGTTGTAGTCTACTAGGGGCGATCAGCTACGGCTGTGGTCAATTGCTGGGCGAATTTGGGGTTTCTCTCTGGTGGCGGCACGGCGTGGTCGGCGGTCTGTTGCTGGTTCTGGCTTTGGTGATGTTCCGTTCAGCCAGTGCCGTTGCTGAGGGCCATCAAGGATGCGGGAAACATAAGCAACGATCAGCGACTGCCGGGTTACGCTGGCCGATGCTGTTAGCCGGCGGGGTATTGGCCACGGTCCCTTGTCCGCCGCTGCTCGGCGTGCTCAGTCTCGGTCTGAGCAGCCCGTCAGCTTGGCAGGGTGCGTTGCTGCTTGCCCTGTTCGGCCTGGGCTCCACCCTGTCTCCGTTGCTGGTATTGTGTGCCGGAGCAGGCTGGTTCGGGCGGCGCTTGCATCTCGCGGCCCCAAGTTACCGCCCGCTGTTTCGCCGCACCGCCGGTGTAGTACTGTTGCTACTCGGCACTGGCTGGTTGTTGGCCGGTCTGTTTATTAACGGATCGGTGTGAGTGATCCGCCATCTTGCCAATCGTTATCCCGCTATAGTTTGTTGATGAGTTTGGCCGCATAATAAATAACTTTCCATAGTTTAGTCCTGGTTTTCAAGTGTGGCATACCTCACAAGTGTGGCAATATCCCCTGGGATATGCCACACTTTTTTGTTTCTATAAGCCGGTCAGGTCGTTA
>MAXT01000129.1:2948-3619 GCA_001751225.1 Desulfuromonadales bacterium C00003107
ATCGGTCTGTTTTTTGCATTTTTCTTTTATTTCTCGGTAAGATAGCCGCTGATAGTTATTCCGGGAGAGCACAGGCTGGCCAGTGGCAGGCCGGCGAGCGATAGAATATGTATTTTTCTGCCTCGATTCCGCTAGGGGGACGAGGCCTGAGAGGTTGATTCCGTGTCTCTGCGATTCAAAGTTCTTTCGGTTCTGTTCGGCGCTATGCTGCTGTTCAGTGCCGTGGAGCACGCTATTCACCGCTGGTTCATTTTCCCCGGCTTTCTCAGCTTGGAGGAACAGCAGGCCGAACAGGACCTGCTGCGGGTGCATCAGGCCATCGACAATGAAATACGTCACCTCGACACCTTCTGTTTCGATTGGGCGGCCTGGGACGATACCTATCAATACGTCTTATCTCGCTCTCCCCAGTATATTTCCAGTAACCTCACCCTGAGTTCCTTTTCCGTCAGTCACCTCAATCTCGTGTTTATCTATGACCAACAGGGGCGTCGGCTGTGGGGTGAAAGTTATGATCTGGAAGATGGCCAACCGCTGACANNTCGACCTTTTTGAGAAAGCAACCTTGGCTTCTGCTCTGGTCCTGCCGATCGATTCTGGCGAGGGGCTAAAGACGTTAAAGCGTACCGGGGTGGTAGCCACTGAAAAGGGACCGCTGCTGCTGTCGGTGC
>MAXT01000129.1:3718-4300 GCA_001751225.1 Desulfuromonadales bacterium C00003107
CGAGCAGACTCGCCTCGCCTTTACCTTCCAGCAGAATACAGCAGATGTTGGACAGGAGCCGCTGCAGTTCGATAAATCCGACCCGCAGAGCCTGGTCAGCTATCAGCCCTTTACCGATCTCAACGGCCAAGCAACATTTGATATTCGCCTCGAAACACCGCGCATGATTATCCTCACGGTGCAGGCGATGAACCGACATACTGTAGTCTTTTTGGCCCTGTCCAGCCTGGTTCTGGTGGTGTTCATGTGGGTGGCGTTGCAGCGTATCGTTTTGGGGCCCATCTGCCGGGTCAAAGAGCATGCACAGGTCATTCATACCGGTGGCGACCTGTCGGCGCGTCTACAGTTGCGTCGCGGGGATGAAATCGGTCAGCTTGCCAACGAATTTGACATAATGATGGCGGAGATTGATCAGAAGTCGGAGGAATTGGCTTCGGCCAACCATGAACTGCAGCGTTTGTCTAGCGAGGACCCGGTCACTCTGCTGGCCAATCGCCGCCAATTCGATACCCGCTTGGATCAGGAATGGCGTGGCCTGCTTTTTCAGCAGCGGCCCCTGTCCCTGCTTTTGTGCGACGTCGA
>MAXT01000130.1 GCA_001751225.1 Desulfuromonadales bacterium C00003107
ATTTAAAAGATAGTAGGCGCTTGTTTATTTGATTCTTTCTGGAGGTGACAGGACATGGAACATCCCCCCCTGCATGCCATCCGCAATATCGGCATCATTTCCCACATCGATGCCGGCAAGACCACTGTCTCCGAACGGGTGCTCTACTATACCGGCAAGAGCCACAAAATGGGCGAGGTACATGACGGGGCTGCGGTCATGGACTGGATGGAGCAGGAGCAGGAGCGGGGTATCACCATCACCGCCACCACTACTAGCTGCCGTTGGCGAGATTACTGGATCAATCTCATCGATACCCCCGGTCATATCGACTTTACCATCGAGGTTGAACGCTCCCTGCGGGTGCTCGACGGCGCCGTGACGGTCTTTAGTGCGGTGGAAGGGGTGCAATCGCAGAGCGAGTCGGTCTGGCACCAGGCCGATCGCTATCATGTGCCGCGCCTCTGTCTGATCAACAAGATGGATCGCATCGGCGCCGATTACCGCCGGGTGCTGGAGCAGATCGCCCAGCGCTTCGATGCGCGGCCGGTATTACTGCAACTGCCTGTGGGGGAAGAGGGCGGCTTTGCCGGAGTCATCGATCTGATCGCCGAGCAATACCTGCTGTTCAGTGAGGATGACCAGGGGGCGACGGTGACTGTCGAGGCGGTGCCTGCCGAGCGCCTCGCCGAGATGCGACAGGCCCACGAGGTTCTTGTCGAGACGGCCGCTGACTTTGACGACCAGATCCTCAACGATTTTCTCGAAGGCCGTACTGTGGAGGCCGCTTGTCTGCAGGCTGCGCTGCGGCGCGGGGTGCTGGAATGCCGGCTGTTTCCGGTATTGCTCGGCTCGGCCTTGCGCAACAAGGGTATTCAGCCGCTGCTTGATGCCGTGGGCACCTTTCTGCCTTCGCCTCTGGACGCGCCACCGGTGCGAGCCCTGGTAGAAGGGGACGGTCTGCAGGAGCGGTTTTTGAGTTGCGACCCCGCCGGCCCCCTCTGTGTGCTGGCTTTCAAGGTGCTCTCCGATGCCGGGCGCAAACTGACCTATCTGCGAGTCTACTCCGGCACGGTGCATGCCGGCGACGAACTGTTCAACGGTGTGCGCGGGCAGAAGGAGAAAATCTCCCGCTTGTTTCGCATGCACGCGCATAAACGGGAGCGGATCGAGGAGGCCCGAGCCGGCGATATTGCCTGCGCGGTTGGCCTCAAAGAAGTCCTGACCGGTGATACGCTGAGCGCCGAACAGGAGCCGTTGGTGCTGGAAGGCCTGACCGTCCCTGAGCCCGTCGTCTCGCTGGCGGTGGAGCCGAAGCGCATCGACGACCGGGAGAAGTTATTGCCGGCGTTGGAGAAGCTGCAGTGGGAGGATCCGACCTTTCTTGTGCGGGAGGATGCGGGGACCGGTCAGCTGATTCTTGCCGGCATGGGTCAGTTGCATCTGGATATTTTGACCCAGCGGCTGTCCAGAGAGTTTGGTGTCGAGGTGATCACCGGTCGGCCTCAGGTGGTTTATCGGGAAACCCTGCGCCAGCTTGTGGAACATCGGGAAGCCTTTCACCGTGAAGCCGAGGGCAAGCTGCAGTGCGGCGAAATCTTGCTGCGTCTGAAGCCTCTGCCGCGGGGCGAAGGCCTGAACGTGGTTCTGCCACCAGAAGCAGAGACTGAGTTGCCTCTGGAATGGCGCCCAGCTCTGTTGGCCAGTCTCGAGCAGGGCTGCGCCGCCGGGGTTCAGGCTGGCTATCCCCTGATCGACCTGCAGGTTACAGTGATCGAGTTGCCCTACGAGGCAGGTGTCACCACCGAAGCCGGTTTGTTGGCCGCTGCCCAGCGGGGGCTAGCCGTGGCCGCCCGTCAGGGCCGACCGACCCTACTCGAGCCGATCATGGCCCTGGAGCTGATGGTGCCGAGGGAAAGCGCCGGCAAGGTGCTCGGCACCCTGCAGCAGAAGCGCGGCCGCATCGGCGGTATGGAAAGCCAAGGGGAGATGGAAATCATTCAGGCTCAGGTGCCGCTGACGGAGATGTTCGATTATATGACGGAATTGCGTAGCGCCACCAAAGGCCGCGGTACCTTCAGTATGGAATTTTCCCAGTACGACCAAGCGCCGGACGAGGTCTTGCAAAAATTCAGTATGAAGTAGTTGGCTCTAGGCCGCGGCGGGATAACTCCAGACGAACTTGATTTCGCCGCTGTTGCAAGGCTTCCGTCGTATATTCCCTCTCCGGCCCCTTGCTGGCGCCGAGGCCCACCGCACTGCTGCTGCCTACGCCGATGCCGATTCCCAGCCCGAAGCCGAACCCGCCTCCTCCGGAACTCGGTTCTTCAATCCCCTCCACTAATTGTTGATAGTAAATAAGTAGCTCGGTATCCATCATTTGAAGGTAATCCTCTTGAAGTAGTTGTTTTGTCGTCGGTTGTGTCGACTGGCATCCGACAGTTGTCAGCAACATGCTCAGCAACATGCTCAGCAATAAAACTATCAAGCGGGCAGTTGGCCTTTTCATTTGTTCCTCCCTATTTCCCGGGTGCTGGACCCACGCAACCATTTATTGTGCCTTTCTGAATTATATATCAATCGCGACAAAGCGCTTGTTAGTCACAAAAATGACAAAGATTCACATTTTTGCTTGCCATGCGCTATTTCATTTGCTATACAACGGAAGCTTGAGTTTTAATTAAAGGGGATTTCGTGTCCCACTGACATAAAAAGTCCACTCCGATTTGAAGCTGGCTAAGGCCATGGCTAAGCCGCTTTGAACGATGGGTGCCCCTGGAAACGGTGGCGCCTCCCGCATTTGGAAAGGAGTCGACCTGCAAACGCGTATTCCAAGGTATATGGTGCGCTGGCGGGGAGACCCGCCAGCGCATTTTTTTATGGAATTTTGGTGTATTGGAAACGATGGGACATTTTTCAGGAGGAATTATCATGAGTACACGTTTGTTTAGACCTCTGGTCTGGGTGTGTCTGTTGGCTTTGGTGCCGGTAATGCCTAGTTTTGCAGCTGAAGAAGAGGTGTTTTCACTTGGCGAGGTTATCGTTACCGGCGAACAACAGGTGGTCAATCTCGCGACCACCGTTACCGAGGTGACAGCCGAAGATATTCAACAGCGCGGTGCCCAGACCGTAGCTGAGGCGTTGGAGCAGTTGCCCGGTGTTGATGTGCAGAAGGGTGGCAAGGGTCAGAACTATGTGAGTGTTCGAGGTTTTGATCAAGGCGACTTGAAAATTCTAATCGATGGTGTTCCAGTCTACGAACAGTATTATCGAACCCTCGACCTGGATCAGCTTCCGGCCGATAATATTGCCAAAATTACCATCACCAAGGGAGCCTCGTCGGTACTGTATGGGGCCAACACCATGGGCGGGGTCATCAATATCATCACTAAAAAGGCTGGCTCCAAACCGAGCGCTACGGTGTCGGCGGCCTGGGGGGACTATGGCACGGAACGCTACGGGGTAAGTTTTGGTGCCCCGGCCGGCCTGTTTAATTACTGGTTAGGATACACTTACCGCCATTCCGATGGCTGGCGGTTATCCAGCGATTATGATGCAGACTACTGGGCTGCAGAGTACAGCAGTTATACTCAGGATGATGGCGGCAAGCGAGATGGTAGCGATTATCTCCAGCACAACATCAATACCAAGATTGGTTTCGAGCCCTCGAACGATGTCAAAGTGTATCTGACCTTCGACTATCAGGATAATGAAAAGGGTATCCCTTCCAACTCTTGGTTTTTTGATGAATGGAAGCAAACGATAGTTGGCTTGGTTGGGGAGGTCCGCGTAAACGACTTTTTGAGGATCAAGGCCCGTTCCTACTATATAGATCACGAAGATACCCTGCTTGATACCGATTGGACCGATCGGTCCTGGTTCTATAAGTCCTCTTACGACAACTACACCGTTGGCGGCGAAACCCAGGCGTTTATGGATTTCGGCGACTTGAGCTTTTTGAAGGTCGGTTTCAGCTTCGTGCGTGATAATTGTCAGCAAGAGGAAATTGCCGCTCCCGGAGATTCTTGGGAAGATGCCGGTGAGTACGAAGCCGATACCTACACATTCGGAGTGGAGGACGAGATCAAAGTCAACGATTGGTTGGCCTTCACCGTCGGTGCCAGTTATGACTACTATGACCCCCGCGAGGCTGACGGTCAGCCGGTTCCGGACAGCATCGATTCCTTCAATCCCCAAGCCGGGGTGGTGGTGACCC
Source organism: Desulfuromonadales bacterium C00003107 (assembly GCA_001751225.1). Classification (GTDB taxonomy): domain Bacteria; phylum Desulfobacterota; class Desulfuromonadia; order Desulfuromonadales; family Syntrophotaleaceae; genus Syntrophotalea_A. The sequence goes on from MAXT01000130.1 coordinate 4,196, forward strand.
TGACTGAGAACACAATGCTGCATAGTTCTGTCGGCAAGAAGATTCGTTTTCCCCACCTCAAAGAGCTTTTCAGTGAATCAACGGGCGGCCACCCCGACCTTGATCCTCAGCAGACTATTGCCTACGAAGTCGGCGTGACCCACGCTTTTAATGACGCGATCAGCGGTTCTGCGGCCTTCTTTTATAACGATATCAAGGACTTGATCGTTAAGGGCGAAGTTGATGGTTACGATGATGATGTCTATCACAACGTGGGCGAAGCCAATATTTTAGGCATCGAAGCCGCTCTGGGAGCCGATATTACCGACAACTTCTGGGTTGGTGTTAACTATACCTATCTCAATACCGAGGATGAGGAAGAGGATCGCGAATTGGAAGAGCGGCCTCGTCATCGGGCCAATCTTGACGCCCGCTATCGGTTCCCCTTTGGTCTCGCTGCCTCGACCCAACTCTCCTATACCAATCGTCAGTACTATTTTAAAGAAGTCGCTCGCAGAACCTACGAATGGAAAAAGGGTGATGATTTTCTCTTGCTCAATGCCAGACTTGAGCAGAGTCTTGAAAGAATCTGGGGCGTGAATGGCAAGGTCTTTGTTGAGCTGACCAATATTACCGACCGTGACTACACTGAAGGCGGTGACCTCATGCCCGGCCGTAATTTCCTGGCAGGTCTGAGCTTCACTTATTGATCATTTCCTTTGGACTGTCCTAGACATAAATCAGGGGTCTAGGACAGTCCCTTTATTTTTCCCTCCGCAAGGGGATTGAAGCATGACCGTAACAACTGCCTCCTCAGTGATATTTAATGTGGCTGCCGGTATCTATGCCGGTAGCCTTTTCTTTCATCTGTTAAAACGGCACCGTTTTAGCTGCTGGCTGTTGGGGATTGGTTTCGCCCTGCATACGGTCAGTCAGGTGAGTCGTTGCTGGCGTTGGGGGATATTTTCCCTCGACGGGGTGTTCAACGGAGCTCTGTTTCTGCCCTGGTGTTTAGCTCTTTTGGCTCTGTTCTGTTGGTGGCGTGGCCGACATCAGGATGCGGCCTCAATGAGCTGGGTGGTTACCATAGCGATGACGCTTACGTTGATCCTGCCGGTTCGGATTCCTCCCCCCGGGCCTTTTTCTGCTACATGGTCGTCGCCGCTATTTTTCTTCTTAGAGGTGCTGGCCATCGGTTGTTTTTTAGCCAGCGGCTGGTTTGCCTGGCGGCAACTGCGTCGGCTCAATCAGGATCTGTTGTTCAACCAGCTGGCCATTTGGGGATTTATTATTTACAGCTTGGCTCAGATCGTTGGTGCCATCTGGAGTTATCTCGGATGGGGTGGCCCCTTTCACTGGGGCGAGCGGCATTTGCAATCGGCGGCTATCTGGTGCCTCTACTGCGGGTATCTGCATACCCATTTTGATCGCTCCTTTGATATTCGAAAACAGGCTCGCTGGGCTTTGGGTGGGGCGCTGACAGTGCTGGCGGTCGCCTATGCTTTGCAGGTGGCGGCCCATTTGACCGTGCTCAACCCGGCCAAAGATTCGGGAAGGGGCTCGGCAAGGGCGTCAGCCCAGCAACAGGTGCATGGGGCTAACCCCAACGAATGCGGCAAGCTTGAGCTGACGGAGGGTGGCAATGATTAAGCGTCTTTGGGAAGTTATGGCCAGCATTCGTCTTACCTTATGGTTGTTGGCCTTGCTAACGGTCAATCTCTTTGTCGGCAGCATCTACGCCAAGTTTATGCCGGTATTCGGCGAACTGAACACCAAGCTCTTTCCCGTTTGGCTGATGACTCGCAGCGACGGGCACAGCTGGTGGTTGTTTACCCTCTTCTTTCTAATGTTTTTACTGTTTCTGAATACCCTGGCTTGTACGTTGGAACGGGTGGTTTTTCTCTGGAGCCGTAGGACACAACACCGGCGGGCCATCTTTTTCTTGCTGTTGGCTCCGTCAATTATGCACTTCTGTTTTTTGTTCATTGTTGGCGGACATGCCTTGACCGAGTTCGCTGGCAGCAAGCAGCGCTTGCCAGCAGTGGTAGGCGAAAAGGTTACCGTCGATGATCTTCAAGTTACTCTTCTTGAACGACATTACAGTTACTGGCAGGAACCTGCCTTAAAAGGGGTGATGCAGCAGTGTACAGCAACCTTGGAGCTGAATAACGGTTCTAGTATTGAGCAGCGTCAGATCGCTATCCTCGAACCGATTTACTGGCAGGGTTATACATTGCACCTTGGCATGGCTGGCAAGCCGGGCACCCACGAGCTGCCGCCTTTGGATATCACTATCAAAAGAGATCCCGGACTACTGTTGATCCTGCTTGGTAACACGGTGCTGTGTCTGTTGATGCTCTGGTATTTTCCTCAAATTCGCAAGATTCGTAACGGAGGACAATAGGATGAAAAGACTCGCTCTTGTGCTTTACGCGATGCTGGTTTGTTTGCTGACATGCAGCTCGGCCTTGGCCATGAAGCATGCGCCAGCTCCCCAGCCTACACTGACCATTACCGGTAAAGTAACGAATCCTCTCAAGTTGACGGTCGCCGACCTGGCCCGTTTTCAGTCGGTGGAGATTCAGCTCAACGAGGTCGACCGTGATCGTCAATTCCACGGTATCTATCTTCATCAGGCAGTGCCCCTGCGCACCCTGCTGGATATGGCTGAAATCACCACGCAGGACCAACCTACTGGAAAGGGAATCGAGTTAGCCATACGGGTGACCGGTGCTTCTGGTAAGCAGGTGGTTCTCTCCTGGGGCGAAGTCTATTATAGCAATGCGGCTGAATATGCGATTGCTTTTGCCGCTGCCCCCGTTAAGCCGATGATGACCGAGGCACGCTGTCTGAAATGCCACGGTCCTGAAATCTATCAGTCGGCACTTGATCAGTATGAGCGTCCGGCACAGTTGCCTAAGTTGCTGATTCGTGGTGATTTCTATACCGACCGGTGCGTGGAAGGGGTCACCCGTATCGAGGTCGTCGATATTTATCCTAAGCTCAAGAGCGATCGTTCGCTCAAACTTGAATCTAGTGAATTTCAAGTCACTGGTTTGGTAGCCAAGGAGCTAAAGCTCTCCAGCCTCAAAGACTATCCTCAAATGTCCATGTGGAAGAAGGTCGTGGGCCTGCATATGGGTTATCACGGCCTGCATCTTTACAAGGGGGTGTCCCTGGCTAAAGTGCTGGAAGCCGCCGGAGTCGGCGATGAACTGACCAAAGCGGTGATGATTTCCGCACCGGACGGTTACCGGGCGCTCTTCTCCTTTGGTGAGCTGTTTCAGTCCTTCAAAGGAAGGCGCATCATGTTGGCCGAAAGTGTCGACGGAAAGCCCCTTAAAGGGCAGCGTGGCGGTAAGTACCGGATTATTGTTCCCGAAGAACTGGTTGATGATCGGGATGTGCTGGCTGTCGCCCGCATCGAAATTATTGACTTGAAGCCGAAGGCGAAGATTTCCATCATTGGTGTTGGCCCTGGCGATACCGACCTGCTCACTCTGGAGGCCCTTAGCGCCCTGGCACGGGCCGATGTGCTGGTGGCCCCGGCGGATATTGCCCAACGCTTTGCACCTTACCTCGGCAACAAGCCGAACCTGTTTGACCCTTTGCAGCTGATTAAGCATATGTACCGCAAGGCCCATCCGGAACTTAGCGCAGAGGAGTTGTCGGAGCAGGTCACGGTTGAACGGGACGCTGGTGTACAGAAGATTCGTAAGGCTCTCGATGAAGGCAAGAACGTGGCCTTTCTCGATTGGGGCGATTCCCTCATTTACGGCAGTTCTCGGTGGGTTCGGGCTTTTTTCAGCGATGATGAGCTGGAGACAGTGCCGGCCCTGAGTTCCTTCAATGTAGCCAATGCAATGATTCAGCGCGATATTGGTGCCGGGGGATCCATCGTGATCACCATGCCGAGCGGACTGAAAGAAAATCCCCAGTTGCTCGAAGCGGTGGCCAAGAGCGGCGATACCCTGGCTATCTTTATGGGTTTGAAGGAATTTCAGGAACTGAAACCCAAATTCGATCGCTACTATGCCGCCGATACCCCGGTGGCCCTGGTCTTCAGTGCCGGCGTGGCCGGCAGCGAACGGCTGGTGCGCACCACGTTGGAGCAGGCGGTGGGCGAACTGAAAGCCGATCGGGAGAAATTCCTAGGTTTGATCTACATGGGAGCGCGCCTCAACCAGCGCTCCAGTGAATGCCAGTAACGTCGGTTTGATGCAACGTGTTGACATGTCAGCGCGTTGGTAAGATGGATCCAATGGGGCAGGCTCGCAGTGGTGATGGAATCGTGCGGTCTGCCCCTCTTTTTTTGAAGGAAGAGAACTTGTGCTGAAGCCTTTCTGGTCTTTGCGGAGCTTATTCTGCTTGTTGTCCCTGTGTTTTATCGTTCCAGGTCAGGCGTCGGCTGAACCGGTGGTTACAGTGACGGGCCTGGTTAAGCATCACCAGCGCCTGGATCTGGCCGATCTGGCTAATTATCGGTCATTGACAGTTCGCACGACCGAGGTTGGCAGTGATGGTGCTTTTCATGGTGTCTATCGCTATCAGGGGGTGCCCTTGCAACACCTGTTGCAAGCTGCCGGGGTAGAAAAGGAAGGTGGCGAGTTCTCTAAGGCGATCGATCTGGCTATCGAGGTGCGCAATCGGCAGGGTCAGCGGGTGCTGCTCTCTTGGGCGGAAGTGGCCTATGGTCGGCCGGCCGATGTGGTCGTTGCCTTTACTGCCGAGTCGTTGCTGAAAAAAGGCGAACAGCTTAAAACACAGCAGTCTGTGCTTTTGCCGCGGCTGGTTTTGGGGAACGATTTCTACGACGATCGTAGCCTTGAGGATATTGTTAGCATCGAGGTGATCGATCTGGTCCCGGAGGCAGACTCTCAGCCGGTTCCGTTAGCATCCGATATCCAAAAATCAACTGCCGAAGTTTCCGCCAAGATTGTCTGGGGTGGTGCCCGATTTGACGGCGTACAACACTTTGCCGGAGTTCCCTTGGTTGATGTGTTGGCGCAGGCCGGGTTGGCCGATGACTATCAGGCAGTGGTGCTGGTGCGGTCACGGGACGGTTATCGTTCTTTGCTGTCCTACGGTGAGTTGTTTGGATCATCTTTCGGTCGACGGATTCTATTGGCTAATCGCATGAATGGTCAGCCCATTGGAGAAAACAACGAACAGTGGCTGGTGTTGCCCGATTCGTCAGCCAACCGTTACGTGCGTGATGTGGTGGCCATTGAGATACTGCGCCCTCGGCATGTGCCAAAGCTTACGGTCATCGGGGTCGGTCCCGGCGATACTAGTATGATCACCTTGGAAGCCCTTTCCGCCCTGGCGCGAGCCGATGCGGTGGCGGCACCGGGGGATATCCAGCGCCGCTATGCCCGATACCTGACCGGCAAAGAGCTGCTGTTTGACCCCTTTGCTCTTGCCAAACACGATGACGATACGCCTTTGTCCGAGACTGAACGGGTGCGGTTGCGGTTGCGGGAGGAAGAATGGCGCGGCAACGCCGACAAGATTCGGAAGGCTCTCGACGCCGGTCGGGATGTGGCCTTTCTCGACTGGGGCGATCCGCAAATTTTTGGCAGCTCTCGTTGGATTCGTGAGTATTTCGGCGAGGAAGAAACAGAGACAGTCGCTGGCATGAGTTCCTTCAATGCCGCTAATGCGGTCATTAATCGTGACGTCAGTGCCAACGGCGCCATCGTGCTGACCGCGCCCAAAGGTCTACGTCGGAATGAGGCTCTTTTGGAGGCGGTAGCAAAAAATGGCGAAACCCTGGCGATTTTTATGGGGATTCACGATCTCCCGCAACTGGTGCCGTTGCTGCAGAGCCACTATGCCGATGCAACGCCCATGCGGTTAATTTATGACGCCGGTATCAGCAGTCGAGAGCATCAGGTGGCTACCACCTTAGGAGAAGTTCTCAAAGTAATTAGAGGCCAAAAAGAACGTTTTCTGGGCTTGATCTATGTCGGTCCCTGTCTGGCCAGCGAGTAATTTCATGTCTTTGCAACGACGCTTAAATCTTGGCGATGCCGTACTGCTTATCATCGGCAATGTTGTCGGCGCCGGCATTTTCACCACCAGTGGTTTTCTAGCCGGTGAATTGTCTCATCCCTGGTTATTCCTTGGTATTTGGCTGCTCGGTGGGTTGCTGACAATTTGCGGCGCTTTGAGCTACGCCGAACTGGCCGGGATGTTTCCCTTGTCCGGCGGTGACTACCAGTATCTCAAGGCGGCCTATGGCCGTTGGGCCGGTTTTATGCTCGGCTGGGTGCTGTTCTGGGTCATTAACCCCGGTTCCATTGCCGCTTTGGCCATCGGTCTGGTCAGTTACCTGTCCCTGTTCGTGCCGGGTCTTGGCGCCGTTGAGGCCAAGCTGCTGGCGATCGCGCTGATACTGGTTTTTTCCTGGATCAACTATCGAGGCCTGCGTCTGAGCGGTACCACTCAGAATTTTTTGACCCTTGGCACTGTGCTGACCTTGCTGGTGCTTATCGTTGCCGGGTTTTCTTCAGGGGGCGGCAACTGGCAACATCTGACTGCCTCAGCGGCGCCGGTCGGGTCGCTGGGTAAATTGTTCGCTACACCGATGATAGCGGTAATTTTTACTTACAGCGGCTGGTTTGCCGCCGCCTATATCGGCGGCGAGATCAAAAATCCCCGGCGCAATCTGCCCCTGTCTCTGATTCTTGGCACTCTCAGTGTGACCTTGATCTACCTATTGATCAACCTGGTCTATATTTACGCCCTGCCCATGACACAGTTAAAGGGCGCGGTCAACGTTGCCCAGGTTGCCATGAGCGGCCTGTATGGCCCCGCTGTGGCTGGCTTGGTGTCGATACCGATCATGCTGGCCATTGCCGCCGGTATCAACGCCACAATCCTTACTGGGGCGCGGGTTTCCTTCGCTATGGGTGAGGATGGAGTCTTCTGGGCTCCCCTTAAGAAGGTTCATGCTTCTTACGGTACTCCGGCTTGCGCCGTGCTTTGTCAGGCGTTACTGGCCTGTTTTTTGGTCGGGATTGGCACCTTCAGCCAGTTGCTCGGCTACGTGGTCTTCGTCATGCTGCTTTCCAGTATCGCCAGCGTTGTGGCGTTGTTTGTTTTACGTTGGCGGCGTCCGGAGGTTGATCGCCCTTATCGTACCTGGGGGTATCCGCTGGTGCCGCTGCTCTTTGGCGCCGCCTATCTGTGGATTGCGGTGCAGATAGGCTGGGCAAACCCCCGTACCTCTCTGCTCGGCATCTTGATTGCTTTGACCAGTTTGCCCTTTTATCTCTGGCGCCGAAGGAAAGTTCGAGCCAAGTCTCTTTGGGCCGACTGTTTGGACGGTTGATGGGATCGGCTCGCAGTGGCATCCCGGTTTTTTTAAATGGAGTCTGTAGGAATGGATTTGCTTAAAATAGGCGGTTTGGTGCTGCTCCTGTTGTTGTGGATGGCGGGCACCGTCAGCGCCCAATCGACTGAGGTGCTGTGGTGGGAGTTGGAACACCCGGACCGATATGTCAATGGCTACAACGATCCCGACCGGGATATCTGGGAGGTGCGCAACGAGGCTGAATTGCTGCGCAGACGTCTCGGTCAGCCCAAGCGTTTGCTGCTGCATCAAGGTTCTTTTCCCGCTGCAGGCGGGCAGGATGAGCGGAGCGCTGAGCAGCTGCGGCAGGTTCGTATCTGGCTCATAGGGCCAGACGGCAGCCGGCAGGCTGTACCGCTGCAGAACGGCGGTGACAGCATTGCCGTTGAGGTGCCGGAGGCAGCCGCGGCCAGCGGTATCTATCTGCTCGGTGGCCATTTTGCTGCCGGTGCGCAGGATGTTGATGGGGACGGAGTGAGCGAACAGGTTCACTACTACGGCAAGTTTCTGCTCCGGCATGGCAGCAATGACGTAAGCAATGGTGGTGAGCGGCAGGTCTTTATAAATGCTGAGGACATGCCACTGGAGGTCGGTCCTATTCAATCCAGCCGTTACAGCGGTACCA
>MAXT01000131.1 GCA_001751225.1 Desulfuromonadales bacterium C00003107
GCACCATTGAGCAAGAGCGGTGGACGCAACAATCTTGGTCGCATTACCAAGCGCCACACCGGTGGCGGCCATAAGCGTAAATACCGGATTATCGACTTTAAAAGAGAAAAAGTTGAAATCCCAGCCAAGGTGGTCTCGGTCGAGTACGATCCCAACCGCTCTGCGCGGATTGCGTTGCTCAATTATGCCGATGGCGAAAAGCGATATATTCTGGCTCCGGTCGGAATCAGCGTCGGGGATTCAGTGATTTCCAGCGAGCAGGCAGATATCAAGCCCGGCAATTCAATGACCATTCGCTCGGTACCTCTTGGTACCTGGGTGCATAACATTGAAATGCGCATTGGCAAGGGTGGGCAGATGGCCCGCAGCGCCGGTGCCTACGCCATGATTGCAGCCAAGGAAGGGCGTTACGCTCAGTTGCGGTTGCCGTCTGGTGAGGTGCGTTTGATTCTGCAGGACTGCCGGGTGACCATTGGCCAGGTGGGCAATGTTCAGCATGAAAACATTAAAATTGGCAAGGCTGGGCGTAATCGCTGGCTTGGCAAGCGTCCGCAGACTCGCGGAGTGGCCATGAACCCCGTCGATCATCCTCATGGTGGTGGCGAAGGTAAGAGTTCCGGTGGCCGCCATCCGGTTACGCCGTGGGGTGTGCCAACCAAGGGCTATAAAACCAGGGTTAATAAGCGGACTGACCGTTTTATTGTCCGCCGCAGAAAATAGCCTGCATTTCCATTTGATAGGAGACGATAGTGGCTAGATCAGTTAAAAAAGGGCCGTACATACAGGATAGCTTGCTGCGCAAGATCGACTTGGAAAATGTCGGTGGGTCTCGCAAGGTAGTAAAAACCTGGTCGCGGCGTTCGACAATTATTCCTGAATTTGTTGGCTATACCTTTGCCGTGCACAACGGCAAGAAGTTTATTCCTGTTTTTGTGACCGAAAACATGGTAGGCCACAAGCTCGGTGAGTTTTCCCCGACCCGGACTTATTACGGGCACGGGTCGGATAAAAAACGCTAAATCTCGAAAGGGATTTTGAAAGAGGAGTTCGATTCATGGAAGCCAGAGCCAAGCTTAGATATACTCGCCTTTCGCCGCAAAGAACTCGGCTGATCGTCGATATGGTTCGTGGGAAGGGTGTTCAGGAAGCCTTGAATATTCTTAAGTTTGCCCCTCAGAAAGCGGCCGATATCGTTGCTACTGTGGTGAGCTCGGCTGTGGCCAATGCTGAGCAAAAAGGAGTGGCGGATGTTGACCGCCTGGTGGTGAAGACTATCTTCGTCGACCAGGGTCCGGTTCTCAAGCGCTTCATGCCGCGTGCCCAAGGGCGCGCTACCAAAATTCGTAAGCCGACCAGCCACATTACCGTTGTGCTGGACGAAAAATAGACTTTTGAGGAGGTGATGGTTTGGGCCAGAAAGTTCATCCAATAGGATTCCGGTTGGGGATTGTTAAGACCTGGGCCGCGCGCTGGTATGCCGAAGGCGATTACAGCAAACTTCTGCACGAAGATATAAAATTGCGTGATTACCTGAAGAAGCGTCTTTACCATGCCGGGATCGCCAAGATCGAGTTGGAGCGTGCCGCCAGCAAGGTCAAGATCAATATCTTCGCCGCTCGCCCCGGTATTATCATAGGTAAAAAGGGTGCTGAGGTCGAAGTCCTCAAAAAGGAACTGGCCAAACTCACTGACAAAGAAGTGTTTATCAATATTCAGGAAGTGCGCAAGCCCGAGGTGGACGCACAGTTGGTGGCTGAGAACATCGCTCTCCAACTGGAGCGCCGCGTCGCATTCCGTCGCGCGATGAAGAAAAGTGTTAGTATGGCTCTGAAGTTTGGTGCACAAGGGATCAAGATTACCTGTGCCGGCCGCCTGGGTGGGGCTGAGATGAGTCGTACCGAGTGGTACCGTGAAGGGCGCGTTCCGCTCCACACTCTGCGGGCCGATATCGACTACGGATTCGCCGAAGCGAAGACGACCTACGGCATCATCGGCGTCAAGGTTCTTATCTTCAAGGGCGAAGTGCTTTCGCAAGCCAAAAAAGCGATTTGATAGGAGTATTTTGCCATGTTAATGCCTAAGAAGGTAAAACATAGAAAGCAGTTTACGGGTCGCATGACCGGTACTGCTAGCCGGGGGACAACGCTCACCTTTGGTGATTACGGCCTCAAGGCTGTCGAGTGCGGCTGGCTTTCTTCTCGCCAGATTGAAGCTGCACGTCGTGCCATGACCCGTCACGTGAAACGTGGAGGTCAGATCTGGATTCGCATCTTTCCTGACAAGCCACTGACCAGCAAACCTGCTGAAACCCGCATGGGTAAGGGTAAGGGTGCTCTCGATAGCTGGGTCGCGGTTATTAAGCCCGGTATGATTCTCTACGAGATGCAGGGTGTAGATCAAGAAGTTGCTGTTGCAGCTCTGCGGTTGGCCGCTTATAAACTGCCGATGAAGACTAAGATTGTGATGAGGGAGGAAGTAGCTCATGAAGGGTAGCGAGCTTAGAGACCTCAGTGTCGAGGAATTGGAAAGTAAGAGTCAGGAATTGAACCAAGAACTGTTTAATCTCAAATTCCAACTTGCTACCGGTCAGCTTGAGAATAGTGCCCGGCTTCCCCAGACCCGTAAGGATATCGCCCGGGTTATGACTATTTTACGGGAAAAACGAAGCTAGGAAGGACTGGGGAGGATCTCAAATGATTAGTGAACGTGGTATAAAAAAAATTCGTGTCGGGTTGGTCACCAGCGATAAGATGGATAAGACCGTGGTGGTCAAAGTAGAAAAGCTGGTCAAACATCCGACCTACAAGAAGTATATTAAGCGGCGGGTTACCTATAAAGCTCATGATGAAGAAAATCAGTGCGTCATTGGCGACAAGGTAGCCATCGTGGAGACCAGACCGTTGTCTCGCGACAAGAGGTGGAGAGTCCGCGAAATTTTGGAAAAGAACGTAATTGTCTAGGAGATACATGTCATGATTCAGATGCAGACGATGCTCGATGTGGCGGATAATTCCGGCGCTCGCAAGCTTTGCACCATCAAGGTGTTGGGTGGTTCTAAGCGTAAATATGCCGGTATCGGTGACATCATCATCTGCTCCGTCAAAGAGGCGATCCCGAATTCTAAGGTTAAAAAAGGGGACGTGATCCGTGCGGTCGTCGTCCGCACCGCCAAGGAAACCCCTCGTCCCGACGGATCGGCCATTAGGTTCGATAAGAACTCTGCGGTCATCGTCACTCAGGGCGGAGAACCTGTCGGCACACGTATTTTCGGACCTGTTGCTCGGGAGTTACGAGCCAAGAAGTTCATGAAAATTGTGTCCTTGGCGCCCGAAGT